>CAMHRD010000231.1 GCA_946187365.1 uncultured Bacteroidales bacterium | reverse complement strand
ACCGCGCTGGTATTCTGGGCAATGCTCAAGTGGGAAGATGCTGCGGATGAGCCGTATGCCAACAAGTGGCTGGTTCTGATTGCCTTTGTGATGGGTATCTCCATTGGAGTGCATCTTTTGAACCTGCTTACCATTCCGGCAATGGGTCTTCTTTATTACTTTAAGAAGGGAAAGGTTTCTACCTGGGGAGCGTGGAAGGCGTTCATCATCTCCTGCCTTATCCTCATAGCAATCCTTTTGATATCAATCCATTACCTGCCATCTACATCCGCTCTGTTTGACAGACTCTTTGTAAACGGATTCCATCTGCCAAAGAACAGCGGAGCCATATTCTGGGTACTGGCAATTTTAGCGGGCTGTTTCTGGGGCGCTTACAGATCTTACAAAAAGAAGAGCGCTCTTTGGAACAATATCTTTTTGTGTGCTGCTGCGTTTGTAGTTGGTTACTCTCTGTTTGCAGTTGTAATCATACGTTCATCTGTAAACACACCTACCAACGAGTACCAGCCCGACAACCCTTACACCCTTGTAAGATACTTAGGCAGAGAGCAGTACGGCTCCGCACCTATAATCTACGGACAGACCTTCAACTCCAAGATGGTAGATGTAAAATGTCCTACCTACTATAACTTTATGGACGGACGTTACCGCAAACTTGAGGGTCCTGCACAGCCGGTTTACGGAGACAAGATGTTCTTCCCAAGAATGTACTCCAACGCTTCAAGTTCCTACGAGTCTTTCTATAGATTATACACTGAGGGAAAGGGAGTTGGACCGGACAACATTCCAACGTTCGGAGCCAATATTAAATACTTCATTGGCTACCAGATGAACTTCATGTACTGGAGATATTTCCTCTGGAATTTTGTTGGAAGACAGAATGATTTGCACGCCTCCATTCCGGGAGACATGCACCGCGGAAACTGGGAGAGCGGCATTGGTTTCATAGATGAGATGCACTTGGGAGACCAGTCTGAAGGTCCTGATTATATTGTAAATAGCAGGGCCAAGAACCACTACTACTTCCTTCCTCTCATACTGGGAATCATTGGTCTTATCTACCAGCTTAAGAGAGACAAGCGCAACTTCCTTGTTACCTTCCTTCTCTTCTTCCTCACCGGTATTGCAGTTGTGATTTACCTTAACCAGCCGCCTTACCAGCCAAGAGAGAGAGACTACGCTTACGCAGGATCTTTCTACGTATTTACAATCTGGATTGGATTTGCAGTTATGTGGCTGGCGGACCTCCTCAATAAACTCTTTAAGAAACAGGAGGTTGCAGGGGCTGTTGTAGCTTCTGCCCTCTGCCTTGCAGTGCCGGTTCAGATGGTAACACAGACCTGGGATGATCACGACCGTAGTGGTAGATATACCTGTCGGGATATGGCATATAATTATTTGATAGGTCTTGATAAAAATGCCATTCTGGTTACTCACGGAGATAACGATACCTTCCCGCTTTGGTACGCTCAGGAGGTTGAAGGAGTGAGAACAGATGTCAGAATTATGAACACATCTCTGCTTGGAACTGACTGGTACATAGACCAAATGAAGTGCAAGCAGTATGATAGTGAGCCGGTTAATTTCACTCTGACAAGAGAAGATTACTACTACGGAAAGAACGATTTTGTTCCTATTATTGACTATGTGAAAACTCCTGTTCTGGCATCCGAGATAATGAAGATTTTCAAAGATCCTAAGGTTACTCTGAGGATGGGAGACCGCAAGAACCACAACGTTATTGCAGGGCGTCATCTGCTCATTCCGGTGAACAAAGAGAACGTTATAAAGTACGGCATTGTATCTCCAAAGGATTACGATAAGATTCTGGATACCATTCAGTTGGGTATTCCGGACGGAGCTAACTCAATTGAGAAGGCTTCACTTATGACTCTCGATCTTTTGGCTCACTACAACTGGGACCGTCCGCTCTACTTCCTGCAGAGAGGCGGAGATATTGACATAGGTGAGAAGGCTTACCTTCAGTATGACGGATTCGGCCATAAGTTTGTTCCTATTAAATCCTCCACCGGACTCAAACAGGACAACGTAGACCAGTACACAGATGTAGATACTCTTTACAACAGAGTAATGAACGTTTACAGGTTTGAATCTTTGGCCGCTCCTATTAATATAGACTACCAGAACCTGCTCACATTCAGCTCTTTGATCTCTATAAGAGATCTTATGACCACCACTGCCAAACTCCTTGTTTTCAACGGTAAACCGGACAAGGCTCTGGAGGTTTTGGAGAGGATGGAGAAGGTTATGCCAGATAAGAACTTCCCGCTCAACTGCTCATTGATTTCATCTTTGAATGATATGGCGGTTCTTGATGCCGTTGGAGTTTACTTTGCCGTAGGAGCAAAAGAGAAGGCTCTTGATTTGGGCAAGCGCTTTACAGAGGAGACACTCAACCACATTAAGCTCTACTCAAAACCATTTGGCGGCGAGTATCCTTCCTGGGAGGGACTTCAGAAGAACCTCTACTACCTCATCTGGCTCTCAGATACTTACAAGGCTGCCGGTG
>CAMHRD010000230.1 GCA_946187365.1 uncultured Bacteroidales bacterium | reverse complement strand
ACCTATAAATATACCTACAAGAACTTTAGGGTTCATAAGGTTAACGTCAAACCAGGTCATGAAATCTGAGAAGCCAGCATTGCTGAGCGTACTTGCATTATCTACCTTAAGAGACTCCGTATTAAGGTTTTGTACGGCTGCCTCAAGACCGCTCTTATCTACAACTCTCATAAGGGCAATCTTAATCTCCTCAATATAAGATGCTAACAGAGCCAGTGCAGTAAGCGCTGCAGAACCGATAGCAAATCCCTTACCTGTGGCTGCCGTTGTATTTCCCAGAGCATCAAGCACATCTGTACGGTCTCTAACTTCAGGTTCCAGTCCGCTCATCTGAGCATTACCACCCGCATTATCTGCAATAGGTCCGTAAGCATCTGTTGCCAAGGTAATTCCAAGGGTAGAGAGCATTCCTACAGCGGCAATACCAATTCCATAAAGACCGAACGAGAGGTTCTCCTTTGCAAGGAGGTTTGCAGAAAACTCTGTAGCACAGAGGTATGAGAGAATGATTGCTACACCTATCGTGATGACAGGAATGGCAGTAGAGATCATACCGGTTCCAACGCCGTGAATGATAACCGTAGCAGGTCCGGTTGCCGCACTCTCTGCAATCTTCTGGGTTGGTTTGTATGAGTGAGATGTGTAATACTCTGTGGTCTTACCAATTATAACGCCTGCAACGAGTCCGGTTACAACAGAGAATGATATTCCCAACCAGTGTTCGAGCTGCAGAACATAGAGAATTCCAAAGGAGAGAATAGCAATCAGAATAGAAGATACATTCACTCCACGGCTCAGTGACTTAAGAAGTTGCGCCATGCCGGCCTTCTCTTTGGTCTTTACCAGGAAGACTCCCAGAATTGAGAGGAATACTCCAACTGCTGCAATAAGCATAGGTGCAAAGACAGCCTTTAACTGCATCTCGGAAGAGCCTATGAAACAGGATGCTCCGAGCGCTGCGGTTGCAAGGATACTTCCGCAGTAAGACTCGTAAAGGTCTGCTCCCATACCGGCAACGTCACCAACGTTATCACCTACGTTGTCTGCAATTGTTGCAGGGTTGCGAGGGTCGTCCTCGGGAACGCCCGCTTCTACCTTTCCTACGAGGTCTGCTCCAACGTCTGCAGCCTTGGTGTAGATACCTCCGCCCACTCTTGCAAAGAGCGCCTGAGTAGATGCTCCCATTCCAAAGGTAAGCATAGTGGTTGTTATAATTGTCAGTTTCTGAGAGAGATCTGCAGGATTAACAAAGTAATCCAGAATCAGATACCACATTGAGATATCCAAAAGTCCCAGACCTACAACGGTAAGTCCCATCACGGCACCGCTGCGGAATGCAACCTTAAGACCTCCGTTTAAAGATTTGCGGGCTGCAGCAGCGGTACGTGCAGATGCAAAGGTTGCGGTCTTCATACCGATGAAGCCTGCCAAACCGCTGAAGAAACCTCCCGTAAGGAAAGCGAAAGGCACCCAACCGTTCTGAATACCAAGCCCGTACGCCAAAAAGGCAAAGAGTCCGGCCAGAACAATAAATACTACAATTACAACTTTGTACTGCTGCTTAAGGTAAGCCATTGCACCCTGTCTTACATAGAGAGCAATCTCCCTCATCTTAGGAGTTCCTTCATCCTGGCGCAGCATCTGCCTGTAAAAGATGAAGGCAAAGCCCAATGCCACCAAAGAGGCTATTGGGACCAACCAAAATAGAATAGAAGTATCCATATTTATAACTGTTTTATAGTTTCAAAGTTAATACATTTTCTCTCTTGATATTATTCAGCTCCTTTTTGGAGAGCACTCCCCTCTTCTCTATCTCCGCGATGATTTCCGTACTCATCTTTTTGAGCAGCTCCACCCCCTCTCCCGTTGTGGCAATTATGTTGCCCTCTTTGAAAAGATCAGATTTGACCTTTGGGCCTCCGTTCTTCTCCCTCACCTTGGAGAGAATCTCCCTTGCTCTTTTGGCAACTGCGGGCGCCGGGTTGAAAATTTTAAGTCTGTTAGCCGCAACTTTCTCTATAACAGGGGTAAGAAACGGATAATGGGTGCATCCTAAAACCACGCAATCCGCTCCCTCTTCAATCATAGGTTCAATATATTTGCGTACAAGGGCTTCAGCTTCAGGAGTTTGCGTTTTACCTTGTTCAACCAGCTCAACCAGCCCCTCTCCAACCTTCTCTATAATTTTGACTTGCTTATTCTTTGCATATTTTTCTGATGTTGAGTGATATAACTCCCCTTTGAAAGTACCCTGCGTAGCAAGCACTCCAATCACTCCGCTTTGGGTCAGTTGGGCTGCCGGTTTTACTGCCGGTTCCATGCCAACAAACGGAGTATCAAAGGTTTGCCTAAGGTGAGATATGGCTGCGGCGGTTGCGGTGTTGCAGGCAACCACTATAATTTCCGCCCCTTTATTAATAAGGTATGAGGATATTGTTTCCGCCCTTTTTTCTACTATTTCCTTACATTTTGGACCATACGGACAGTATTCGGCATCAGATATGTAGTAATAATCCTCTAGCGGCAAGATAGTTAT
>CAMHRD010000229.1 GCA_946187365.1 uncultured Bacteroidales bacterium | reverse complement strand
TTTACCGTCTTACGGAGAGCGGATTCTCTCTTGCAGAGTTCAAGCAGCAGGTTGAGGATTGCCGTAACGCAGACTGGGTTGTAGGTAACCTCTGGTTCCGCACCAAACATCTTCTTGCAAGTAATTTTGCACCTTATCTGAAGAGTGATATTTACACTCACGAGTCTCTTGTACCAAAATTGGGAAAGGGATTCAAGAACAACACCGGAGCTCCCGCAACTCCTGCTATTCAGGTCAATGGCAAGAAGGTAGAGTGGACGGCAGTTACCGGAGCAGAAGGCTATGCAATCTATGAACTTGTAAAGAAATCTTCTACCAGCAGTTCAACAACCTGGACTGCGGAACTTATAACCAAAGGTGAACTTTTGAGTTACCCGGGAACATCCAAGAAGAATTACGCTGTGATTTCATACAACGGAAAGAACAGGAGTGCGCTTTCTGCCGTTGTTTACGTAGAATAAAAATTATGAAGAAACTATCCAAAGTGTTATTGCTCCTGATCCTCCTCTTTGGAGTGATCCTGCCTGCTTCCGCGGTATTTGAAGAGCAAAATATGTCTCAGACACTCAGAGTGTTAAAGCACGAGCTGAAACATGTTTACAACCGTACGTCTAATGCTCAACAGAGGATGAAGGCATCTCGTCAGATGCAACAGAAACAGATGGTTCAGTTGATGGAAGACTGCAATGAGCTCTCTCTGATGCTCTACTCTCAGAAGCAGGATTTCACTTTTGACCTTACTCACGCTTTGGAGGAAGTTTCCAAACAGTACAGAGAATTCAGCAACCATCGCCGTCCTTTCGTAACTATTATAAATCAGCTGAATATAGAGATTGAAAGATACCAAAGGCTGATTTATACTCTTAAGAGAATCCCGCCCGCCTTAATTGAGGAGGGTAAAGATTCTCTTCAAAAGAGTGATTCTACTATTCTGCTTGCCAGTAAGTTACAGGAGGAATTGGAACTTCTGCACGAGAAGAACCTAAAGGAAGGAAAGGTAGACACTCTGGAGACGCCGGACAGTTTGAATGCAGTAGCCCACCATCATCACAAAAAGGCTGAACATGATACTCTCACCGGATTGCAGAAGAGCGGTAAGTTCTTCAAAAACCTTGCTACAACGGTGCTTACAGGAAAGATGTCCGTTAAAATGCCGAGCGGTTTGGACTTAGGAAACAATCATGAGGCAGAAGAGGAGGAGGAGGAGGAGGAGGACGATGATGACGATGACCTTGTTATGGATATCTCCTCAGTAGATCCGGCTTTGGATACCACGGCATCTTCTGATGAATATATCTTTATACTTAAGGGCGCAGCCCTCAAGAACAGAGACAGCTGTATTTTCTATGCAGAGCAGCTGCTTAATCTCTATGAGGATACAAAGTCTGCTATTGTAATAGACAGTGTTAACTACAATGCTACCTGGCAGCAGTTGGAGTCTGCATATAATTATGCACAAGAGCGTTACAAGCATGTGCAGAAAAAGATTTTCATTGAGGGACAGACAAACTACTTTAAAATTCTTTTCAATCCTGTAGGCTATTTTAAGCGTGCAAAAATGGATGCCAATGACAAGTGGGCACCTACTACAGAGAGACACGTGCACAGCCAGTGGAGTCCTCAGACAATTTTTGGACTCATCCTTTTTGTGATGTTCTATCTGGGACTTTCTATATTGCTCAGTAACTTCCTGGTTAGAAGGTTAATGAAGAGGGTGAAGTATTTCCGGAACGAGAATTTCAAGAAGCACGGAATCTGTCTGGTTCTTCTCTTCTCCGTTGTAATCTTTGCAATCATTGTAACGGTTGCAATGCTCTTTACGGAACAGAACTTTTTGGAGGTGGCAACCCGCCGTCTCATTGAGTACGCCTGGTTGCTTTCCGCAATTTTCCTTTCACTTGCAATCAGGGCCAGGGGAGATATGGTTATTTACTGCCTGAGATCATACCTGCCAATTATGGTGCTGAGTATGGTATTGATTTTCATAAGAATAACCTTTATTCCAAACTCTTTGATCATACTCATTCTGCCTCCTATGTTCTTGATATTTACACTGTGGCAGAGCCGTGTAAGTACAAAGTACAGAAACAAACTGGAGTTTTCAGACAGCATGTATAACTTTATCTCTCTTGCAGTTATGCTGGCTGCTACCGTCCTCTCCTGGAGCGGATATGTGCTGATGTCTATTTTGGTGGTAATAATGTGGACCTTCCAGCTTTCTGTCTTGCAGACAGTTACCGCCATTGAGAATCTTCTTAAGAAGTATCACGATAGATATATGATGAAGTGGAAGAGGGCTTATGCTCTTTCTCACTCTTATCTGATAAACACAAAAGTAAAGGGTTCTTACATAGAGGTAACCTGGTTCTATGACTTTGTAAAGATGGCTGTTATTCCGGCATTCTCCGTATGGTCAATACCTCTCTGCGTCTATATGGCTTCCAACGTATTTGACTTATCTACAGTTTGTTTGAACTACCTGAGCTATCCGTTCCTCAACTATGATGTAATAAGCCTTTCCGTTAACAAGATATTGC
>CAMHRD010000228.1 GCA_946187365.1 uncultured Bacteroidales bacterium | reverse complement strand
CATAGTAGCCGTGGGGGTTCTCAAAACGCTTGACCTCGTCCCAAAGGGTGTCCATTACCAGGAACTGTTCCGGGGTAATATTAAACCCCTGACTCTCAAAAATACTTGTTACATACTGCTTAAAGCGGTTATGTACAAGATTTAGAAACATTCCTACCTGCTTGTTGAGTATCATGTATTATAGTATGATATTTTACTATTTATGGAACAAATATATTAAAAAAAACAAATTCGGCAAGTTATCCCACGGTTATTGTGCTGTATACATAAAGGACGTAGAGAGCCAGGAGGAGTATTCCCTCCGAACGGCTTATCCTTCTTCTGGTGGCGGAGAAGAGTACCAGCACCAGGTTAGATACAAGCAGAAATACAAAGTGTGAATGGTTTATTCCCGATAGTTGAAGAGGGGAGATTACTGAGCATCCTCCCAATATGAGGAACACATTAAAGACATTGGAACCCACAACGTTACCCAGAGCAAGTTCTCCTTTTTTCTTTATTGCTGCTATGACGCTGGTTGCAAGTTCAGGTATGCTGGTTCCAACGGCAACAATGGTGGAAGCTATTACAAGATCACTCACTCCCAATCTCTTTGCAATATCTGTTGCACTGTCTACCAGTAAGTTACCTCCATAAATAAGAGCAGCCAGACCTCCGGCGAACATAAGCAGAGATAGCCAGATATTCTTCTTTACAACCTCTTTCTTTTCCTGTTCGAATTCTTCTTTTCTCTTTGCTGTAAAGAAATTATAGCCAAGGAAAATGCAGAAGAGTATAAGCATTACCAATCCCTCTCCTCTGGAGATTACGTTCTGACTCATATCATCATCAATAAGCAATTGGTTTATCTGGTTGTCAAAGCAGATGATTATCAGCACCAAAGAGGATATGGTCAAAAACTGCAAATCTTTTCCCAGGTTGTCTCTGGTAATCTTAAGGGGAACCAAAGCACAGGTTAACCCCAATATTAACAGAATGTTGCAAATATTTGAACCAACTATGTTTCCAACTGTGATACCCACACTTCCTTTAAGTGTACCAAGAAAGGAGACAACTGCCTCAGGGGCAGAGGTACCTATGGCAACTATGGTCATACCAATAACAATATCGGAAATACCAAAGCGTGAGGCAATTCTGCTAGCTCCGTCTACAAGATAGTTTGCTCCTGCCAATATCAGTGCCAGGCCGGCGATGAGAAGAAGAACGGTTACTGTCATATCAATTAATATTCATCCCAACTCTTAATCTGGATCTCATCCATATCCATAGTGCAGAAGGCGTTTATGAAGGCACTGGCCAGGCGGGTGTTGGTAAGAAGCTGAATGTTGAAGTCCACTGCGGCTCTTCTTACCTTGTATCCGTTGTCCAACTCCGTCTTGGTGAGGTTCTTAGGAATGTTTACCACCATATCTACACCCTTCTTCTGTATAAGGTCTATTGCCTGAGGAGATTTCTTCTCACTCGGCCAGAAGACCTCTGTTGTTGGTATCTTGTTGTCTTTCAAATATCTGTATGTTCCACCGGTTGCGTAGAGGCGGTAGCCTTTGCGGCTGAGGTTCTGGCAGGCCTCCAGCATCTCAGCCTTCTGTTTTCCGTCTCCTGTGGAGAGCAGGATTCCCTTTGAAGGAACTGAGTAACCAACTGAGAGCATGGATTTTAGAACGGCCTCGGAGGTATCGTCTCCAATGCAGCCCACCTCTCCGGTGGAGGCCATATCTACGCCTAATACAGGGTCTGCCTTCAAAAGTCTTGAGAATGAGAACTGTGAAGCCTTAATTCCCACATAGTCCAAATCAAATGCGCTCTTATCAGGTGTCTTGAACTTCTCTCCTATCATTATCTTGGTAGCTAGCTCTATAAGGTTGATCTTAAGAACTTTGGATACGAACGGGAAGCTTCTGGAGGCTCTGAGGTTACACTCAATAACCAGGATGTCATTGTCCTTTGCCATAAACTGGATGTTGAAAGGACCGCTTATCTTAAGCTCCTGAGCAATCTTGCGTGATATCTTCTTAAGTCTTCTAACAGTCTCAACGTAAAGCTTCTGCGGAGGGAACTGGATGGTTGCGTCTCCGGAGTGGACTCCCGCAAACTCAATGTGCTCGCTTATTGCGTATGCCACAATCTCTCCCTCCTTTGCAACCGCATCAAACTCTATCTCCTTGGCGTGCTGTATGAACTCGCTTACAACCACCGGATGCTTCTTGGAAACCTCTGCAGCCAACTCCAGGAACTGCTTGAGTTCGTGGTTGTTGGAGCAGACGTTCATTGCCGCACCGCTGAGCACGTAACTTGGTCTTACAAGCACAGGGAAACCAACCTTATCTACAAACTTATGGATGTCATCCAATGTGGTAAGCTCGCTCCAGCGAGGCTGGTTTATTCCCAAACGGTCCAGCATTGCGGAGAACTTGTGGCGGTCTTCTGCATTGTCAATGGATTTTGCGCTGGTGCCGAGAAGTCTTACATTGGCATCGTTGAGCCTCATTGCCAGGTTGTTAGGAATCTGACCTCCCACGCTCACAACTACTCCTGCGG
>CAMHRD010000227.1 GCA_946187365.1 uncultured Bacteroidales bacterium | reverse complement strand
TTCTCCCCTAATACAAAAGTAACTAAAGTTCTATTATTCTCCAAAATTTTTTTATGATTTTTTTCAGTATTCTTATTCTTATTAGAAATGATGAAAGTAAAAAAAGGCTTGCTAACGTTGTGTTAACAAGCCTTTTGTGGTGTTAAGCCCTCGGCTTACTTTGCCTCAGTAGGGGTGCCGTTGATGGTCAGGAGGGAGTCCTTTACATCAATGGTGACGGTGGAACCGCGGGAGATTTTGCCGGAGATGATCTCTCTTGCAACGGCATTGATAACCTCCTTCTGGAGCAGACGTTTGATTGGTCTTGCACCGTAGGCTAAGTCAAAGCCCTTCTCTGAGAGCCAGTTGAGAGCCTTCTCCGTAAAGTTGAGTTTGACATCCTGGGCCTCAAGCATCTTCTCAACCTGAGAAATCTGGAGTTTGAGGATGCCTCTAATCTCCTCTTTTCCAAGAGGACGGAACATTATGATCTCATCTATACGGTTGAGGAACTCAGGGCGGATGCTTCTCTTAAGGAGAGTCATCACCTTCTCTTTGCACTCTGCAAGGAGTTTCTCATTGTGCTCTTTGAGCTGAGGGTCATCCTTAATCTTAGACATATACTCCTGAATGATCTCACTGCCCACGTTGCTGGTCATAATGAGGATAGTGTTCTTGAAGTTTACAGTTCTTCCCTTACCATCTGTAAGACGCCCGTCATCAAGGACTTGCAGCAGGATGTTGAACACATCCGGGTGAGCCTTTTCAATCTCGTCAAAGAGGACAACAGAGTATGGTTTTCTTCTGACGGCCTCAGTAAGCTGACCACCCTCGTCATATCCGACGTATCCCGGAGGCGCACCAATAAGTCTTGTCACTGCAAAACGCTCCTGGTACTCACTCATATCGATACGGGTCATCATGTTCTCATCATCAAAGAGGAACTCGGCCAGGGCTTTGGCAAGTTCAGTCTTACCAACACCGGTGGTACCCATAAAGAGGAAGGACCCTATTGGACGTTTTTCACTCTGAAGGCCTGCTCTTGAGCGTCTTACGGCATCTGCAACAGCCTTAATGGCCTCATCCTGTCCAACAACTCTCTTGTGGAGTTCCTCCTCCAGGTTGAGGAGTTTATCCTTCTCACTCTGCATCATCTTGGATACAGGTATGCCGGTCCATTTGGCAACGACTTCTGCAATGTCATCCGGTGAAACCTGCTCATCTATAAGGTGATGGTCATTCTCTTTCACTTTGGTGTTGAGTTCATCAATCTCCTTGTTGAGCTGTGCAAGTTTGCCGTAACGGATCTCAGCAACCTTTGCATAATCTCCGTTGCGTTCTGCGTTGTCTGCCTCAAAGTTCAGAGAATCAATCTCTTGTCTCTTCTTCTGAATCTGATCATAAACGCCCTTCTCCTGCTTCCACTGCTTATCAAGTTTATCCAACTCTTTCTTGTACTCATCCAGATGGTTGTTAATCTCAGTCAGTTTTGGAGAAGTTCCCTCTCTGCGTATGGCCTCTCTCTCAATCTCCAACTGCTTGATTTTACGCTGAATCTCATCTATCTCCTCAGGAACGGAGTTCATCTCCAGACGCAGTTTGGAAGCGGCCTCATCTACAAGGTCTATGGCCTTATCCGGAAGATAACGGTTGGTAATATATCTGTGAGAAAGTTCTACCGCAGCAATGATAGCATCATCCAATATCTTCACTTTGTGGTGGTTCTCATACTTTGGCTTAAGACCTCTAAGTATGGAGATACTCTCCGCAGGTGACGGCTCGTCTACCATAACCATCTGGAAACGTCTCTCCAGTGCCTTGTCTTTCTCAAAGTACTTCTGGTACTCATCCAAAGTGGTGGAACCCACGCATCTGAGTTCGCCTCTGGAAAGTGCAGGCTTTAAGATGTTTGCAGCATCCATTGCACCGCTTGTCTGACCGGCTCCCACAAGTGTGTGTATCTCGTCTATGTAAAGAATAATCTCACCGTTGCTCTCAACTACCTCTTTCACAACGCCTTTAAGACGCTCTTCAAACTCTCCCTGATATTTGGCACCCGCTATCAATGCTCCCATATCCAGAGAGTAGATAACCTTTCCCTTCAGGTTCTCCGCTACATCGCCGTGAACAATTCTCTGTGCAAGTCCCTCAGCGATAGCTGTTTTACCTACGCCAGGCTCTCCCACCAGAATAGGGTTGTTCTTTGTACGGCGGCTCAGAATCTGGAGTACACGGCGGATCTCGTCATCTCTGCCGATGACCGGGTCCAGCTTTCCGCTCTTTGCCCTCTCATTGAGGTTGATGGCGTAGCGCTCCAGCATCTTTTCCTGTGCCTGATTGTTGTTTACTGTATTCATATTTTTTCCTCCTTTGCCTCCCCATAGGGCGGCGTTACTTCTTTATCAATTTGCAAACCAGAGCAAAAAACTGCAAAGAATGCCCTTTTCAGTGCCATTTTGTCACTATACGGAATGGGAAAACAGAGTTTATTTGTTATATTTGTGTCAATTCGTCTGGTTATGGATAAAAGAGTTTATCCCTCATTGGAAGAGGGGAGGTTGCTGCCGCTGGTAGAGAGTTTCTACACC
>CAMHRD010000226.1 GCA_946187365.1 uncultured Bacteroidales bacterium | reverse complement strand
TATCAATATGAACTGGAACTTTGCCTTAATCTCTGCAAAAGCCTCAGGGAAGCTCGCCAGAAGGCGGTAAGTGTTGAGAAGGATGTCATCAAAATCCATCACCCCCTGCTCTTTGCAGCGTGCCTGATATGTAGCATAAATCTCCGCGATAGCCGGGCGTCTGGTTCTTTTGTCACTCTCCACCAACTCCGGATGGCTGTTGTAATCGCCAGGAGTAACAAAGTTGTTCTTACACTGAGAGATACGGCTGCTTATCTCCGATGGCTTGTAAACCTTGTCATCCAGCTGTTTTTCCTTTATGATTCTCTTTACAAGAGACTTGGAGTCATCCTTGTCATAGATGGTAAAGCCCGGAGGAAAACCCAGCAACTCCGCATACTGACGCAGGAACCTCAAAAAGATGGAGTGGAATGTGCCCATATAGATCATACGGGCAGATCTCTCACCCACCATATCTGCAATCCTCTTCTTCATCTCCCTGGCCGCCTTGTTGGTAAAGGTCAGAGCCAAAACACTGTAGGGCTTATATCCGTGAGAGAGTATGTTTGCAATCTTGCAAGTAAGAACTTTTGTCTTTCCGCTACCCGCCCCTGCAACTATAAGAGATGGCCCTGTCAGACACATAACTGCCTCTTTCTGAGCCTCATTCAACCCTTCTAAAATTTTATTCCCTTCATTTTCCATATTCATAGCAAATGTAATGAAATATATTAAGGTTTTATGCGATTTCTTAACTATATTTGCCCGGATATATTTTTAATATAAGTATACGTTAAAATTATTTACAACAGATATGGAGACAATAAGACTTCGCAAGGGTTTGGACATTCACCTGCAGGGTGAGGCCCAGAAGACAATCTTGCAGACCCTATCTCCTGAAGTCGTAGCAGTCAGACCGTCAGATTACAAGCAGGTTACCCCTAAACTTCTGGTTCAGGAGGGTGACGTTGTAAAGGCGGGCCAGTTCCTCTTCTCAGACAAGAAGAGACCGGAAATCTGCTTCTCATCTCCTGTTAGCGGAACCGTAAAAGCCATTGTCAGAGGCGAGAAGAGAAAACTTCTGGCAGTGGAGATTACGCCGGATGCCAAGATGGAATACGTTCAGTTTGAACCGGTTAAAGAGCCATCAAAAGCTACCAGAGATGAGATTAAGAAGAGACTGCTGGACAGCGGACTTTGGGCTTGCATTATTCAGCGCCCTTATGGGATTATAGCCAATCCCGCAGAAACACCAAAGGCAATAGTAATATCCGCCTTTAACTCCGCTCCTTTGGCTGCAGACACAAAGTTCACCGTAAAGAATGATGTGGATGCAATGCAGATTGCAGTGGATGCCCTTTCAAAATTAACGGACGGAAAGGTTTACGTAAACATCAGTGCTAAAGATGATAACGCCTCCCCTCTGAGCATGCTCAGAAACGTTGAGAAGACCCTCTTTAAGGGACCTCATCCTGCAGGATGCGTTGGAGTACAGATCTCTCACATCTGCCCTATTGGAAAGGGAGAGGTTGTATGGACCCTTAAACCTCAGGACCTTGCAGCAATAGGCAGACTCCTCTCAAAAGGAATCTATGATGTTATGAGAGTTGTGGCAGTTACAGGACCAAGAGCACTCAACCCTGCTTACGTAAAGTGCACCCCGGGCTGCTCAATTGAGAGCATTGTTAAGGCTGTGGGAGTCAAAGAGGAAGAGACCCTCTACGGACAGGAGTGCGGCGTAAGATATGTAAGCGGCAACCCGCTAAGCGGAGAAAATGTTGGACGTAACGGCTATCTTGGTTTCTATGATGACCAGGTAACCCTCTTAACTGAAGGCAATTACAGAGAGCTCTTCGGATGGGCAAAAATCTTCAGACCAAAGAAGTTCTCCACCTCCAAGACCTACTTCTCATGGCTCTGCCCTAAGAAGGCCTACAAGGCAGACACCAACGTCAACGGCGGTGAGAGAGCCTTCATAGTTAACGGAGTTTACGAAAAGGTTCTCCCAATGGACATCTACCCTGTTTACCTCCTCAAAGCAATCCTTGCACAGGATATTGAGAAGATGGAACAGTTTGGTATTTATGAAGTTATAGGTGAAGACCTTGCTCTTTGCGAATATATCTGCCCTTCCAAGATTGAGATTCAGAAGATTGTGGAAGACGGTATTAACCTAATGCTTAAAGAAATGGCTTAGTTATGGGAAACTTTATTTTGAAAATGATGGACAAGATGAGGCCTACCTTCTCCAAGGGAGGTAAGCTGGGCTGGCTCCACTCATCATTTGATGCATTTGAGAGCTTTGCAGCCGTTCCCGCCACAGTCACTTCCGGACGCACTCAGATTAAGGACTGTGTAGATATTAAGAGAGTTATGAGCGCTGTAATAGTAGCCCTCATTCCACCGTTCCTCTTTGGAATGTGGAATACCGGAGACCTCCACTCCGCAGCGTTCGGCCTGGACTGGGGCTTCTGGATGAAGGTCTGGTACGGCTTCTATAGAATTCTCCCTCTGATACTTGTATCATACATTGTAGGACTCGGAATTGAGTTTGCAGTTGCACAGGTAAGAGGACATGAAGTAAATGAAGGATACCTTGTTACAGGATTCCTT
>CAMHRD010000225.1 GCA_946187365.1 uncultured Bacteroidales bacterium | reverse complement strand
GAGGTAAAGGAGGCATACGATGTTATCCGTAAACTCAATCTTCATCCGGGAGGGCAGGTAGATGACTCCTATACGGATCAGACAATGCAGATTGTTCCGGACTTTATTCTGGAGAATGAGGATGGCAATCTTGTGGTCTCTCTTCCAAAGTTCAACATTCCTCAGATAAAGGTATCCAAAGATTATCAGCAATATCTGGAGAAGAAACCGGGTGCAAGCAAGGCAGAGAAGGAGGCTTCCAGTTTTGTAAAGGGCAAGGTTGACGGAGCCAAGTGGTTTCTTGAGGCAATACGCCGCCGCCAGGACACCATGCAGAGAACTATGGAGGCAATTGTCTCACTGCAAAGAGATTACTTTTTGGACGGAGATGATACGGAACTCAAACCTATGGTTCTGCGTAACGTTGCAGAGAAGACGGGTCTTGATATATCTACCATCTCCAGAGTGGTGAACAGCAAGTACATACAGACTCCGTTCGGCATCTATCCTCTGAAGCATTTCTTCTCAGAGGGTATGAGTACAGACTCCGGAGAGGAGGTCTCCACAAGAGAGATAAAGAAGATTCTGCAGCAGAGCGTGGAGAATGAGAATAAGTCTCAACCTCTTACGGATGAGGAACTTGTAGACCTTCTTACCAGTAAGGGGTATAAGATATCACGCCGTACTATTGCCAAGTACCGCAGCCAGTTGAATATTCCTATTGCAAGAATGAGAAGAGAGATTTAAAGTTTCTCTCCGTATGCAAGATCTCCTGCGTCTCCCAATCCCGGAATGATATAAGCTTTGTTTGTAAGCTCTTCATCTACAGCGCCTACCCAGAGAGTTACTCTCTTGTGAGGAAGCTGTTTTGAGAGGTATGTCAGAGCAGCCTGGCTCACAATGGAGGCCACAATGTGAGTATGCTTAGGCTCTCCGTCATCTATCAGTTTGTTGTAGGCCAGCAGCAAAGAACTTCCGGTTGCAATCATACAGTCTGTGAGAATGAGCACTTTACCCTCCATAGGCGGACGGCTCATATACTCCATCTTAATGAGGAACTTATTGTCATTACCGTACTTGCGATATGCTGCAATGAATGAGTTCTCCGCCTTGTCAAAGACCTGTAAAACTCCGTTGTGAATGGTGAGTCCCGCTCTCAGGATTGATGAGATAACTACTTTGTCTTCCAGCGTTTTACACTGTGCAATTCCAAGAGGAGTCTGCACCTGTGTCTCCTTGTAACTTAGAGTCTTACTGATTTCCATTGCCGCATACATTCCTATACGCTCCATATTGAGGCGGAAACGCATACTGTCTTTCTGAACTTTCTTGTCTCTGAGTTCAGCCATGTACTGGCTCACAATGCAATTCTCTTTGCTGAGGTCTACTATTTTCATACTGAAGGAAATTTCCTCAAAGATAGTAAAAAACTATATTGCCCCATCGTCAGAGAAGGAAAAGTAGCCGTTAGGCGTTATGATTAAATGGTCCAGAATGGCAATATCGCAGAGCTTGGCGGCATTCACCAGACGCCTGGTCTGTATGATATCATCCTTCCCCGGCTTTAAACTTCCGCTGGGGTGGTTGTGAATTAGAATGATGGAGGTGGCAAGTTTGGCCATAGCCCTCTTTAGAATCATCTTCACGTCCAGCACGGTAGAGTAAGTACCGCCGCTGGTAATCTTCTCCCTGGCTATAAGGCGGTTGTTTCTGTTAAGATACATTACCCAACACTCTTCGTAAGGTAGATCCTTCAGCAGCGGAGAGATGTTGTCTGCCGCTGCAAGTGACGAGTAGATTCTTGGCAGAGGCTGGGCATTCTCCGTCTGGTATCTTTTGGAGAATTCAAAGAGGGCCATAATGGAGACGGCTTTTGCCTCTCCCATTCCCTCAAAGGCCTCATACTCTTCCAAAGAGAACTTTGAGAGTCTGTGCAGATCATTGTCTGCAGCATCCAGCAGTTCTCTTGAGAGTTCTACCGCATTTTTCTTTGTGGTTCCGCTTCCAAGGATGATAGCTATCAGCTCCTCAGTTCCTAACGCCCCGGCACCTTTGGCAAGAAACTTCTCTCTCGGCCGCTGGCTTTCATCCCAGTTCTTGATTGCTGTAAGGTTCTTTTTCATAGCTGTGTAAATAAAAAACTTCCCGAATTTCGGGAAGTTAAATCTAACTACACAGCATTCCCGTAAAAACTTTTTACGGATATTAAAAGTTTTTACCCAAAGGATAAAATTTACTCAGCAGAGAGTTTTGCAACGTGCTTTGCAAGACCGCTCTTGAGGTTGGAAGCCTTGTTCTTGTGGATAATGCCCTTGTTAACGAGCTTGTCCAACATAGACTCCATCTGAGGAAGCTTCTCCTCTGCCTCTTTCTTCTCTGTAGTCTCCCTCAAAGCCTTAATGGCGTTGCGGGCAGTCTTTGCATAATAGTGGTTATGCTCCTTGCGCTTTGCGTTCTGACGAACACGCTTGTCTGCACTCTTGTGATTTGCCATATCTAATTAAATATTTTTAAAACTTTCTTTAACGGTAGTCGGTAGGAGAATCGAACTCCTATTACAAGAATGAAAATCTTGTGTCCTAACCGTTAGACGAACCGACCAATTGGGGCGCAAA
>CAMHRD010000224.1 GCA_946187365.1 uncultured Bacteroidales bacterium | reverse complement strand
GTAACGGAGGTTGAGGAGAGACTCTCCAAACAGAACAAACCTTTTGCAACCTTTACGCTGGAAGATTTCAACTCAGGAACAAAGTTCACTCTCTTTGGTCAGACCTACGAGCAGTATATGAACTACATCAAAGACGGCAGCGCCATCATTATAAAACTGAAGGTTGAACGCCGCCGTGGAGATAACACTCTTGCTGCCAAAACGGAGGCCGTGCGTTACCTTGCAAATGTTAAGGAGAAAGGGCTTCTCTCTCTGGAACTCACCGTTCCGTCTAAATTGATTACCAAAGAGTTCCGCACGGAACTGGTGGACCTTCTGAAGGAGAGCAAAAACTCCTCCGCGGAGGTTGTTGGTCAGACTCCGGTTAAGCTCAAGATTGTTGAGGAGGAGAAGGGCTTTACGCTGGATTATGCCACCAAGTTCAAGGTCAACGTAGACAACACCCTCCTTGCCGCACTGGACAAGATGGGTGTCTCCTACAAAGGCAACGTTAACCCGGCACTCTTCTAAACTAGACCTTTAGAAATTTTAATAAAAAACAATATGAAAAAGATTATTGTATTGGTTGCCGTTATGGCAGCGGTTTTGGTGAGCGGCGGTAATGCTTTTGCTCAGACGAAAAACACTGCTGCACTGGATGTTATAATGTCCAGAGCCAGCGTACGTAACTTTACCGGTGAGGCGGTAACAAAGGAGCAGTTGGAGATTATTCTTAAGGCAGGTATGGCGGCTCCTACTGCAATGAACATTCAGCCTTGGCGTTTTGTTGTGGTAACGGATAAGGATAAGATTGCAGAGGTGTTCGGTGCCGGACCAAGAAGCGGAATGTTCAAGACAGCAGGTGCTGTGATTGTTGTTTGCGGAGAGACAACGGTTAAGAGAAAACCGTTCGGGCAGCCGGATGCTCCTGAGCAGGAGATGCCGAATATGTTCTGGTATGAAGACTGCTGTGCTGCGGCAGAGAATATCTTGCTGGCGGTTAATGCCTTAGGCCTGGGCGCTGTGTGGACTGCAGGTTATCCTGCAGAGGAGAGAGTTGCACCTATCGCGGAGAAATTAGGCATACCAACTGGTGTTGTTCCGCTCTGCATAATTCCAATTGGAGTTCCAACGGAAAAGCCAACCCCAAAAGAGAAGTGGAAACCGGAGAACATCCACTGGGAAAAGTGGTAAAATATGAGAATCTTGCATAAGAGCCACTTTCTTTGTATTTTTACGTGTTAAAAGTCTCTCAAAGAATGAGTAGAAAAGAATTGATACAGAAGCATCGTTCTCTCTTTTGGTATACTCCGGAAGGAAAGAAGGAGTTTATCTCGGATGCCTTGTTGGTTGAAACCCTTCTCAATTATGGCACCTTGGATGACTTCCGGGATTTGGTATCTACTTTGGGGTTGACCCGTGTTGCTGAGGTTTTCCGCTCCTTCAAGGGCCGCCAGAAAGGCAATTATGACCCTGCCACATATCATTTCTTCTCACTGGTATTTGACCGCTATGCTGCATCCGGAAATACTCAATAACGCACAGACAACCCTTCTTCCACTTGTGACCAAGTTTGGAAAGGAGTATTATCTGGTAGGAGGTACAGCTATTGCTTTGTATTTGGGCCATGGCGTCCGCTTGGTTAAGGATATGTAAAGAGATAACTCATAACGTTGTTTAAATAGAATCCGGGAGAGATCTCGGGAGAACGGGAGGCCTTAAAACCTCCCGTTTTTAGTTTTTTAGGTATCTTTTGTATCTTTGCGGCCTATGGCAGAAAAGAAGAAAATTACACGTACGGAGATTAAAGAGTTGGGCAGGGTGAAGGCTCTGGAGCAGCTCTTTAAGGAGAGCGGTTTGGAGAATGGTGAGGTGGTTAATCTATCGGGAAAAGAGGAGAAGAAAAATTACAACTATGTGAGTTGCAACAAGATGATGCTGGAGGGGGTAGATTTTGACCTTACATACGTTCCGCTCAAGTACCTGGGTTACAAGGCGGCCCTGCTGGGGATAGGAACGGTCTATTCCAAGGGGTATACGCCTTATTCTCTGAGCTTTACAATAGGTGTTTCTTCAAAGTTCAGCTTTGAACACATATCAGATCTGTGGGCGGGAATTCGCTCTGCGGCAAAGATTCACTCCGTGGGCAAGATTACCTTTGACCTTACGCCATCTATGAGCGGCCTTATGATAAGCTGCACGGCAACGGGAAGAGAGGCTGCTGCGGTTACGGAGAAGTTCCCAAAGGTGAGCGCAAACTCCCTTATCTGCATAAACGGAAATTTGGGAAGCGCCTGCATGGGGTTCTATGTTTTGGAGAGAGAAAAGCAGGCCTTTACCGGAAAGCAGCCCGATTTGGTAAAGTACAAATATCCTCTGAGTCAGTATCTTACGCCGGAGATTGAACCAAATATCATCTCCTCTTTTGCTGAGGCGGGAGTGTGGCCTTCTGCCGGTTACTTTATGACAAGAGGACTTGGAGATGCCGTTAAGCAGCTCTCAAAGGACCTAGGTTGCGGTGCAGATATTTATCTGGATAAGATTCCTGTGGCACCTGAGGCCAGGACGGTATCTGAAGAGATTGGAATAGATATAGTTACAGCCATTGTAAATGGCG
>CAMHRD010000223.1 GCA_946187365.1 uncultured Bacteroidales bacterium | reverse complement strand
CCCAGAACATGAACATTAAGGGTGTAGAGAGAATGGAGGAGTACTTCCCTACCGAGTACAAAAAGGAGGGGGGCAAGAGTGTTGCCGTTTATGACAAGATGCTCCAGAGACTCTATGAAGGGCTTGACCAGCAGATATTTACAGTTAACAAGAAACCGGATGAGATAGTCTATATTAAGGACTTTGAGAAGTACAATCTCAAAGAGGGACTGGCTCTGAGCAAGGATGAGATTGAGTATCTGGAGAACCTGAGCAAGAAGATTGGGCGTCCGCTTACAGACAGCGAGGTGTTCGGATTCTCTCAGGTTAACAGCGAGCACTGCCGTCACAAGATATTCAACGGAACGTTCATCATTGACGGCAAGGAGAAGGAATCCTCTCTCTTTAAGATGATTAAGAAGACTTCCAACCTTAATCCAAACCTTATAATCAGCGCGTACAAAGACAACTGCGCATTCCTTCAGGGACCAAAGATTAAGATGTTTTACCCTGCCAGTGCAGATAAACCTTCACTCTTTAAGACCAAGGAGAGAGAGACCGTAATAAGCTTAAAGGCAGAGACTCACAACTTCCCAACTACAGTTGAGCCATTCAACGGAGCGGCTACCGGAACGGGCGGAGAAATCAGAGACCGTATGGCGGGAGGTAAGGGCTCTTTCCCTATTGCGGGAACAGCCGTCTATATGACCTCATACCCAAGTTTCAGCGCAAAGAGCAAGCCTCGTAAATGGCTGTATCAGAGCCCGGAAGAGATACTTACAAAGGCTTCTAACGGAGCGAGTGACTTTGGAAACAAGTTTGGTCAGACCATAATCTGCGGTTCTTTGCTCACCTTTGAACACGCTGAAAAACAGAAGGGTGTGGAGAAGGAGAATCCTAAGTTCGGATATGATAAGGTGATTATGCTGGCCGGCGGAATTGGTTACGCCAAGAAGGTGGACGCAGCAAAGGAGACTCCGGAAAGCGGAGACAAGATTGTGCTGCTTGGCGGAGATAACTACCGAATCGGAATGGGCGGCGGTGCCGTAAGTTCCGTTAACACAGGGCAGTACGGTAACGAGATTGAACTTAATGCAATTCAGAGAGCAAACGCTGAGATGCAGAA
The DNA here is from genome assembly GCA_946187365.1 of uncultured Bacteroidales bacterium. Lineage (GTDB taxonomy): Bacteria > Bacteroidota > Bacteroidia > Bacteroidales > UBA932 > Egerieousia. Next base: position 1,509 of record CAMHRD010000223.1, on the reverse strand, counting down.
GAGAGACTACAACGCCATCAGAGGTCTGGCGGAGATGGACAAAAATCCAATTATCTCAGTTCATGATCACGGTGCGGGCGGTCACCTCAACTGCCTCTCCGAACTTGTGGAAGAGACTGGTGGTAAGATAGATATAAGTAAGCTTCCTATTGGGGACCCTACCCTTTCACTTAAGGAGATTATTGGAAACGAGAGCCAGGAGAGAATGGGACTGGCACTTAAAGATAAGGATGTGGCTCTTCTGAAGAGGATTGCAGAGAGGGAGAGAGCGCCGTTCTATGAGATTGGACAAGTTACTTCAGATCACCGCTTTACGCTCAAGGATGAGAAAGCGGGAAAGGCTGCCATTGACCTTCAGATGAGCGATATGTTCGGCAGCGCTCCTAAGACATTTATGGAGGACGTTACCGCTCCTTACAAGTTTAACCCTCTGAAGTTCAGCGCAGAAAAGTTCACTGAGTATCTGAAACAGGTACTGGCTCTGGAGAGCGTGGCCTGCAAAGACTGGCTCACTAATAAGGTAGACCGCTCAGTAACAGGACTTATCGCACTCCAGCAGTGCTGCGGAGAAATTCAGCTTCCACTCAACAACCTGGCGGTTACGGCCATTGGATATGACAACAAAGAGGGTATTGCAACCTCTATTGGTCACGCTCCGGTTGCGGCTCTCATTGACTCCGCTGCAGGAAGCAGACTGGCTATAGCAGAGGCACTAACAAACATAGTCTGGACTCCGATTAAGGGCGGTCTTAAGGGCGTTTCACTGAGTGCAAACTGGATGTGGCCCTCCAGAAACAAGGGCGAGGATGCTCGTCTTTACAACGCAGTTGAGGCAGCGAGTGATTTTGCCTGCGCACTGGGAATCAACATACCTACCGGCAAGGACTCTATGAGTATGACTCAGAGTTATCCCGATGGCACAAAGGTCCTTGCACCTGGTACCGTAATCATCTCTGCTGCAGCACCTACCAAGGATGTATCAAAAACTCTCTCCCCTACCCTAAAGGCAGACAAGGGAGGAGTAATTCTCTACATACCGTTTACCGAGTCTGCTCCTGAACTGGGCGGAAGCGCATTTGCCCAGGTGCTCGGACAGATTGGAGACAAGGCTCCTGATGTATCTGACCCTAAGTACTTTGCTAAGTGCTTTGAGACGGTTCAGAAGGTTGTGGAGGATGGCCTTGCCGTTGCAGGACATGATGTTTCTGCCGGCGGTCTTATCACTTCCGTTCTGGAGATGTGCTTTGCTACAACCAAGGGAGGCATTGCACTAGACGGCATCCAACTCCCTATGACTGAGTTCCTTTTCTCAGAGAGACCGGGCATAATACTCCAGGTTCCTGCAAAGAATCTTAAGGCAGTTAAGCAGATTGCAAAGGAGATTAAGGTGATGGAGATTGGTAAGGTTGTTTCTCAGAGAAAGGGATCTATACTCGGACGCATCAACCTCAATGTTGAGAAACTCAGAGACATCTGGTTCTCAACCTCTTATCTGATGGAGACTCGTCA
>CAMHRD010000222.1 GCA_946187365.1 uncultured Bacteroidales bacterium | reverse complement strand
TCTCACTCCCATAGATATAGTAAAGTTCTCAGCTGCCTTCTGCACCCGTCTCAAACTTAAAATTACAGAGAGACGTCCAAAGGTTGTAGTGGGAAGAGATGCAAGACTTAGCGGAAGTATGGTTCAGCAGATTGTATGCGGAACCCTTCTCTCCTGCGGAGTTGACGTTGTAAATGCCAACTATGCATCTACCCCTACCACAGAGATGGCTGTAATTTTTGAGAAGGCAGACGGCGGAATAATCCTTACCGCATCTCACAATCCAAGGCAGTGGAACGCCCTCAAACTCTTAAACAACAGGGGTGAATTCCTTACAGACAAAGAGGGTAAAGAACTCCTGGAATTTGCAGAGAAAGAGCAGTTTACATTTGTGGATGTAGATTCTCTGGGCAAGATGACACAAAGAGACTTTACAATGGACCACATAAATGCGGTTCTGAATGATTCTCTTGTAGATATTCCTGCAATTAAGGCTGCAAAGTTTAAGGTTGTACTGGATGCAATCAACTCCGTTGGCGGAACAACAATGCCTATCCTTTTGGAAAAGCTTGGCGTTGAGTGCGTTAAACTTAACTGCGAGCCTACCGGAGACTTTGCACATAACCCTGAGCCGCTTCCAAAGAACCTTGTAGATCTCTCAGAAACAGTGGTTAAGGAGAAGGCAGATTTGGGTATCTCTGTAGATCCGGATGTAGACCGCCTGGCATTTATCTGTGAAGACGGCACTCCGTTCGGAGAGGAGTACACACTGGTTTCAGTTGCCTCATACGTACTGGAGAAGAACCCGGGCCCTACCGTTTCAAACCTCTCATCTACAAGAGCATTGAGAGACGTAACGGAGGTGGGTGCTGTAATTGGCGGTGAGGGTAACGGCGGCGTTATCTACCCTGCCCTCCACCACGGAAGAGATGCCTATATGGGCGTTGCACTCTTCCTCTCCAACCTGGCTCACAAGAAACTGAAGATGACCCAGTTAAGAGACTCATACCCTCAGTACTTCATCTCCAAGAACAGGATTGAAGTATCTGACGCTGCAATGGTGGAGAAGATACTCTCCAAAGTAACAGAGATTTACAAGGAATACTCTCCGCTTACCATAGACGGCATAAAGGTAGATTTCACAGATAAGAGGAGCTGGTTCCAACTGAGGAAATCCAACACCGAGCCTATCATAAGACTCTACCCCGAGGCTCCTACAGAGGAGGAGGCAGATGCGCTGGCTAAGAGCGTAATAGCCGTTGTTGACCAAACTATTAAATAGCACACTCTATGTTCTCATTCAGGACCACGGAACTCAAGAGACAGGAAGATATTCTCCTTAACAAGGGGAATATCTCTTTTATCTGTAACCAGTCATCCTGGAATCCGAACATAAGAGAGTATCCGTTTGAGGAGTTTTGCAGAAGGGGCAACCTTAAGTCCGTTCTTGTTCCAAGCGGAGATACTCTCAACCACCACCCTCTCTCCAAGAGAATTCCTTTCCGCACAATAAGGAGAGATATAGATGGCTATGCCTTTAGTATTGAGGATTTTGCCTCAACGGATGCAATAGTTGTGGAGATGCAGGATGCTGGCTGCCGTTACTTTGGAGCACCCAATCTTACTGCCAACCTCATCACTTTTCTGCACAACGCAGATTCCACTCTGCCGCTCTACATTGTAGACCGTCCCAACCCATCGGGCCGTCTGGTTGAGGGAACTCCTCTTACTGCAGGATACCGCTCAGGCTTTGGTGTTGAGACAGTTCCGCACCGTTACGGTCTTACTCTGGGAGAACTTGCATACTACGTTTATCAGAGAATTGGAGCAAAGTTCCCGCTCCATATAATCTCTGCAAAGTGTTCCCCTATCTCCAAACTTGTAATGCCGTGGAGTATTCCGCTGGCGGAAAACTACGGCAATTTCTTCACAAGTGCCTTTTACACAGGGCAGTATTTATGGAAGGCTACCAACATCAGCAATGCTGAGGGAACCATAAGACCTTACGAGATGTTTGGCGCTCCGTTCCTGCAGGATGTTGATTTTGAGAGCCATTCGCTCTTTAAAGATGACGGCGTTTATGTGCGCTGGTGCTCATTTATTCCTCACAGCGGGCTTCATAAAGAGAGGGTATGCTTTGGATATCAGCTGCTTCTGACTCCTCAGAACCAGTACCACGAACTCTCTCACGCCCTAAGGCTCATAAGATGCGCCAATGATCTCTCCACCGCCTTCCAGTTCAACAAAACGGAGGAGGGCCAGGATTGCTCTATGGCTGAGATGCTTATAGGAGACAAGGAGCTCTTGGATTTTACCCAGGGCAAACTCTCCTGGGATGAGGTTAAGGAGCACATCAAACTGGAAGAACAGAAGTGGATTAAGAAGGCAAAGAAGTTCCTCCTCTATGAAGAAGAACCCCTTTTCCGCATCAAATAGCCATAACAAAAAAGTGGAGAGGTAACTCTCCACTTTTTTTGTTATTAGAAATGATATCCAATGCCAAAAGTCCACTGAGTTGTTGTCCATTTTGGGGCAGGTGGTGCGGTCCAACCATTTCTCATTACTCTGGTTTCTCTTTTGGTTGGCATAAAACTACAACGAATATTGACCTTTCTATAATTGATACCTAATCCGAATTTCC
>CAMHRD010000221.1 GCA_946187365.1 uncultured Bacteroidales bacterium | reverse complement strand
TGCGTCGTAGATAAGCCCCACCACATCACCGGCCTTTTTGGAGATTTCCTCTTCAACGCCGGTTACAGTTATCTGGATACGGAGGCGGATCAGTATGATTCCAATCATGAGACTGTAAGGAAAGTTACAATAGACGGAATGGCTCACCACAAGGGAAGCGCCTCTCTAATCTGGAATCACAACTTCTCTCCTGTATATCAGATGAGTGCGGGCCTTTACGGCAGAATCTCCTCCAAGAGATATTACCAGACGGACGGTGACGGAAAGGGGTATCAGATATGGAGGTTTGCAACCACCCACGATATTGCAAGCAGCAAGCGTCTTACCTTCAGCATTCAGGCCGGAATAGACAATATTTTTGACTATGTGGACAGAACGCCTCACGGACGTCACCTTGGAACCACAACTCCTGGCAGAACCTTCTATGCCGGTCTGGTTGTGCGTTTTACAAACGGAAGAAAAACAAATAACAAGATAAGTTCAAATTTAAATTCAAAAGACGATGAGAACTAAATTTATTCTTTCACTATTGGCTGTAGCCATGGTGTTGGGTTTCACCTCTTGCAGCAAGAGTGATAAACCTAAATCCAATTACGATGCGTACCAGAAGATCGTAAATAAAACTGTTCAGGATCAGAAGAAGAATGATAAAGTTATTCTTCTTGTTGCATTCGGTAGTACCTGGCAGCAGGCATACGATGCATTTGATGCAACCGTAGCTGCTTATAAATCAGCGTTCCCTACATACGACGTATTCCTCTCATTCTCCTCTGCAATCTGTATTAACAGAGCAGCTGCAGGTGAGAACGTAGCACCTCGTAACTTCTATGCACCTCCTTTCTGGCTTACCGCTTTTGCTCAGAACGGAGTTAAGTACAGTGAGATTGTAATTCAGAGTCTGCAGGTTATTCCTGGTGAGGAGTATGCCCGCGTAATCAACTACATCAAGGACTTTGCAAACAACTCAAACGGTGACCTTGATGACTCTTACCTCTCCAGAGTAAAACTTAAACTGGGCGTTCCGCTGCTTCAGGATCCTGCAACAGACGTCAAGAACGTTGCAAAGGCTCTCAATGACCTCTACAAAGACAAGGCAGCCAGCGCAGTGGTAGCATTCATGGGACACGGAAACCCGGATGAGTATGACACTTACAAGGCTAACGTACGTTACACTCAGTTGGAGGAAGAGCTCCAGACCTACAGCAAGAACTACTATGTAGGAACTGTAGATATGATGGAGAACTTTAAGACCAACGTGCTTGCACGTATGAAGGCTAACGGCATTACCTCCGGTACTGTTTGGTGCCATCCTCTGATGTCAATTGCCGGTGACCACGCTCACAACGATATGGCAGGTGACGATAACGAGAACGGAGCACCTAACGAAGAGGGTGAAGTTGAGGATACAAGCTGGAAGTGCTACTTTGCAGCAAACGGCTTTACCTGCAACAACAACACTCAGATTGTTAAGGGTTTGCTGGAACTCCCAACCGTACGCCAGGTCTGGATGAGTCATACAACTGCAGCCATTAACGGTGCTCCTCTGGATTACTATCACTCAAAGAATCCTGAGGATTAAAAGAGATTGTGATGAGAGCATGTTTGTTGCCCCTGGTCCTTTTGGTAAGCCTATCTGCCTTTGGTCAGATACACGTAACTGCGGACACATCATCTCGCAATAAGTTGAACCCCATTGTAGTAACGGGTTCCGGTCATCATCAGAGACTTAAAAAGAGTGCCTCTCCCGTTAGGGTTCTCTCCTCTCTGGAGATAAGAGAACAGGGAATAACCACTCTGCAGGATGCACTCATAAGGATGCTTCCTCAGGTTCAGATGACCCCCTCCTCTATGGGCAACTTCTTGCGGCTGAACGGTTTGGGGAACAAATACGCTCTCATTTTATTAAACGGGAGGAAGGTTATTGGAGACATGGCGGGAAACGTAGATCTGGACCGCCTGGATCTGAGCCGCGTGAAAAGGATTGAGGTGTTGGACGGTGCAGCCTCCTCTCTTTACGGCAGCGATGCCATTGGTGGTGTAATTAACATCATTACAGATCAAACGACATCTGACGGGGTAAGCGTCCGTTCCGTAACCTCTGCATCCGGAAAGGGGCGCTTCTCCCAATCTGTAGGCCTCAATGTGGGGGGAGGGGGATTTAACTCTGCAACCTCCTTCTCCCACAGCAGGGCTGACAGTTTCTCAAACAATAATTATGAGGAGGTTACAAAGAACGGTGAAACCACTCTGGTTGAGACCATTGCTCCTCTTTTTTCCGGATTCAGGGCCAACAATCTTGGAGAGAAATTCACTTACAAGGCATCTGAAAAACTGGCACTGAATGCCGGAGCAGATTATTATGAAAAGATAACGCAACGTCCGCGTACAAGAGAAGACGTACAGGGCGGAACGGATTACGAGATGCGTTACAGGGGAGAAAAGCTCTCCTTTGGAGGCATCTATAAATTTGACAAAAAGAACTCCCTGCAACTCAATGTTGACGCAGACCGTTACAGTTACGGCAAAGAGTACAGAGTAGACGGAAACTCCTATGAAAAAGGTGATTACAGCCGTTCTAAACTGCAGAAGGCCTTCTCTGCAAACGCTCAGGGAATCTTCCAT
>CAMHRD010000220.1 GCA_946187365.1 uncultured Bacteroidales bacterium | reverse complement strand
CCACGCTACGGATAACTGGGATTTTGGAGGAGGTGCCCTGTTCCGCAGTATGGCAGACACCTCCAAGATGTACGGAGTCAACCTGGCTGCAACCTGGCAAAGCGGTCATTTTATGGCAGGTACAAAACTTACGGGAGGTTCGTTCCACAGCAAGTTATTTGGAACAGGCTTACTCAGAGGCCGTTACTATATATATGAAGACGGAAAGACCTTCATTGAGGCGCAGTGCGGAGCGGGAAGTGCACCTGAACTTACATTCAGTGATATCTATTATACTCCGGGCATTTACAACCACCTCAACTCATTTGTATCTCTGGGTGCCAACTGGCTGATTGTTCCCGGGTTATCCATGAATGTCTCCGCATCGTGGAATACGCTTTACTATAATAAGGAAGATGTTTACTACAAGAATTTACTGATGTGTCATGTACAATTTGTCATCTATTTCTAAACTTCTGTTAAGACTGGCTTGCTGCCTGCTGATTTTCTGCTCAGTCTCCTGTCACGGCAATCAAAATGCCAAGAAGGCTGAGAAGATTTATTATATCCACGCGGAAGATCCTAAGGATCAGCTATCTGTAAAGATGGCTTCTCACCTTAGCAGACACCTGCAGAGCAGATGCAAGAGCAATCTTCTAACAGAGCATAAAACGGATGACTGTTTTGAGGTAATTGTAAAGACCGGAGATTTTGGCTATGACTATAAAGTTGAGCAGCGTCCCGGCTTTTGCAAGATGACTGCAAGAGACGAGAAAACAACTATTTGGCTCATCTATCAGTTTATGAAGAGAGAGGGAGTTAAGGATGATGCAATAGAGGTTAGAGATCTCCCTCCTTGCATCTTCCCTCAGGGTGACACAACTGCAACCTTCCCGTTTGAGTACAGAGATGTTTACTCCCCTTCAAACCAGAACCCGGATATAACTATATTGCTGTGTCTCAATAATGTGGAGAATGACTGGGGTCTTTGGGGACACCAGATGAACAAGGTATTGGGCGGTAACGGTGAGAAGAGTTACGGCTCAGCCAATATGGATCAGGAGCTCTTTGCACAGGTAAACGGTATTACCAAACAGAGTCAGCTCTGCTTCTCTTCAGAAAAGCTCTATGAACTGACAGTCAAGTATATAAAAGACAAATACGGAGACGGAGTAATCCATCCGGAGAGGTTTATGATAGCTCCGAACGACAACAGTTTTGTATGTACCTGCAGAAAATGCCAAAGTGCCGGAAACACCTCAACCAATGCCACTCCTACCGTTACAAGATTCATAGAGAGACTGGCGGCAGATTTTCCTAATCATTCCTTCTTCACCGTAGGTTACTCCACCACCTCTCAGATTCCGGATCATAAACTGCCGGATAATGTGGGAGTTATGCTTGCTGCGGTAGATTACACCAGAGCATACCAGAACAGTGAGAGCGCAGCCGCACAGAACTTCTTCAATAAAATAGAGCAGTGGAAGAGTATTACAAAGAAAGTTTACGTATGGGATTACATCTGCAACTTTGATGATTATCTGAGTCCGTTCCCTATCCTTATGGTAATGAAAGACAGGATCCAGCAGTACGCAGAGAGAGGAGTTAAGGGTGTCTTTCTCAACGGCAGCGGATACTTTTACGCATCTATGCAGGAGGCCTACTGCTTTGTCCTTTCACAACTTATGATCAATCCTAATCTGGATCCTCTCCGCCTGCTTCATGACTATATGTATGATGCAGTTCCCCACCTGGCCGATATGTCATTCGCAGCCTTGGAATCTGCTGAGCGTCACATGGAAAGCAGCCATCTTCCCCTTCCTATGTACGCAGGTATGGATGAGATTTCAAGAACATACATAAGACCGGATAACTTTGTTGCATTCTACAAGTTTTCCGTTAAGCATTCTACTGAGAACATAGATATGACCCCTCGTGAAAAGGCTATTTACCAGAAGCTTAGACAGTTATACTCATATACCTATATGGAACTCTGCCGTCTTGGCGGTGTTAACGGTAAATATAGTTTTGCAGTAAAGAATGAGGACGGTTCATATTCAGCAGATCCTCTCTTCTTAAGAGCCTTGAATAATCTTAGAGACGTTATCTCAGAGAAAGAACTCTATTATCTGACAAATAATGATAACGCCAGAATGGACCACATGGACAGAGTAAATGAGGCCGGTGTCTATCTTGGTGATTATCAGAGAGAATGTGATATCTGGATTAATAAGGGCGTTTGGAGTCAGAATATGCTTTTGGGAATCCCTCTTAAGGTATACAGCCACGGATGGGAGGCAGAAGAGGATAAACTTACAGACGGAGTTCTGGGAATCTCCCAAAACTATCACTGGGGTTGGATTCTCTATTTCCAGGAGAAACTTGTCATGAAGATTCCGGCAGATAAAGTACAGGAGGCCAATGAGATAGCAATGGGATTCCTCAACTTTGAAAGACATAAGATGTCCCCTCCTGTCTCTGTGGAGATATGGGTAGACGGAGAACTTAGAACTACCGTTAAACAGGAGCAACTCTCAGAGTTCTTTGACGAGGGTCAACTTGTAGTCTTCAGAAGCAAAGTAGATTTCAAGGGGGCACAGGATATAGAACTCCGCTTCAATCCTTCTGAGAAAAGCCCTTGCTGAATTGGAT
>CAMHRD010000219.1 GCA_946187365.1 uncultured Bacteroidales bacterium | reverse complement strand
AAATTGGAATCAACAACGGTAATCTCCATATCAGTAACTTTAATTGAAAAAAACTTTAATTATCAGGTTGCTAAATTAGCATTTATTTTTCAGAAATCGTATTTTTGTTAAAGCCAAACGGAAACTCAAAAACAAATCAATATGTATAAAGATTTTCAATCATACCTTAAAACAGAGCTGGGCTCAATTAAGAAGGCCGGCCTGTACAAAGAGGAGAGAGTTATTGTCTCCCCTCAGAGAGCAGACATTAAAGTTGCGGGCGGAAAAGAGGTTCTGAACTTCTGTGCCAACAACTATCTGGGTCTGTCAGACAACCCGCGTCTTATTAAGGCCGCCAAAAAGGCTTTGGATACAAGGGGTTACGGAATGAGTTCCGTTAGATTCATCTGCGGAACCGGAGATCTCCAGAAGGAGTTGGAGAAGAAAATCTCCGAGTTCTTTGGAACAGAAGATACCATCCTTTACACCTCCTGCTTTGACGCCAACGGCGGAGTATTTGAGCCGCTCTTTAACGAGGAGGATGCAATCATATCTGACGCTCTCAACCACGCTTCCATCATAGACGGTGTAAGACTCTGCAAGGCTGTTCGTTACAGATATGCAAACGCAGATATGAAGGAGTTGGAAGATTGCCTTAAGAAGGCTCAGAAACAGCGTTACAGAATAATTGTTACGGACGGTGTCTTCTCAATGGACGGCAACGTTGCTCCGGTAGATAAAATCTACGCCCTTGCAAAGAAGTACAACGCAATGGTGATGGTAGACGAGTCTCACTCTGCGGGAGTTGTGGGCAAGACCGGAAGAGGTACAACAGAACTTTATAAGCTCAGAGGCAAGATAGAGATTCTCACCGGTACGCTCGGCAAATCGTTTGGCGGTGCAGTTGGCGGATTTACAACGGGTAAGAAGGAGATTATCGCGATGCTAAGACAGCGCTCACGCCCTTACCTCTTCTCCAACTCCATCCCTCCTATGGTGGCTGCTGCAGGTATTGAGATGTTCAACATGATGAGCCAGACAAACAAACTGCAGGACAAGCTCCACGCCAATACAGCATACTTTGTAGATAAGATGAAGAAGGCGGGCTTTGACATCAAGCCAACCCAGAGTGCAATCTGCGCCGTTATGCTCTATGATGCAAAACTTTCACAGCAGATGGCTGCAAAACTTCTGGATGAGGGAATTTATGTAGTAGGTTTCTACTATCCTGTTGTGCCTAAGGATCTTGCAAGAATCCGTGTTCAGGTTTCCGCAGGCCACTCCAAGAAGCAGTTGGACAAGGCAGTTGCCGCCTTCACCAAGATAGCCAAAGAACTCAAGGTTCTTAAATAGACAACGTTATGACAGCATTACTTCAAAGCATATTGTTTGTAAGATGGGACGTAAGCCCCTACATCTTTTCCGTTGGACACTTCCAGGTAAGATGGTACGGCCTCCTCTTTGTTAGCGGCTTCATCTTTGGCTATTGGCTCTTCTCAAAATTCTACAAGAGAGAGGGAATGCCGGCAAAACTCCTGGACCCAATGCTTTATATGCTTTTGATTTGTGCTTTGGTGGGTGCAAGACTGGGACATGTTCTCTTCTACGATCTGGATTTTTACCTTGCCAACCCGGGTGAGATTCTGAAGGTTTGGCACGGCGGACTTGCCAGCCACGGAGGCGCCATTGCAATACTCTTCGGAGTTTGGTGGTATGTTCACAAATATGGCAGGAAGTACAACATTGATTACATCTGGATTGTAGACCGCCTGGCAATAGCAATACCTTTTGCCGGTATGGCTATCCGCCTGGGAAATCTCATGAACTCAGAGATTTACGGCTTTGAGACAACCGTTCCGTGGGGCTTTATCTTTGTTAGGGACGGCCAGACTGCAGCGCACCATCCTACCCAGCTTTATGAGGCTCTCTCATATCTCCTGATAGGAATCATAATGCTTGTGCTCTACTACAAAAAGAAGGAATCTGAGCCAGACAAACCGCTCTACCGCGGTTTTCTGTTCGGCCTCTTTCTGGTTCTTCTCTTTGGAGCAAGATTCTTCATTGAGTACTTCAAACTTCCTCAGGAGGGAAGTGATGCGGTTGCAATGAGTGCCGGCAGGCTGCTCAATAACGGACAGCTTTTAAGCATACCGTTTGTGGTGGCCGGAATTGTTATAATCATCTGGAGTTACATAGCCAAGAAACCTCTTTTACGCCAGGAAAAAAAGTAATGGAGAATCAAAATCACAACATATCAATAGAATCCCCTTCCGGTTGGAAAGATTATGAAATCATAGACTCCGGAGAGGGTTACAAGTTGGAGAGATTCGGCTCCTTCATTCTCTCACGCCCGGAGCCTAAAGCGCTTTGGACTAAGAGTTTGCCGGAGAGTAAATGGAGGGAGATGGCTCACACCGTATTCCACCCGGGTGCCGGATTCGGCAAGGCTGGAAAGGAGGATGTTGGAACCTGGGAGATGCTCAAAAAGATGCCCGAGAGTTGGACAATTGAGTACAAGGGAAAGGATAAAAAGGCTGCCGAGTGGGGAGAACTCCGCCACGGAACCTCCTCAAACAGCGGGCTTTACATTAAACTCCGCCTGGGGCTCACCTCCTTCAAGCACGTTGGAGTTTTTCCGGAGCAGGCCTCCAATTGGGATTGGATTTA
>CAMHRD010000218.1 GCA_946187365.1 uncultured Bacteroidales bacterium | reverse complement strand
AACACTGCTAATAATAAAACTGTTCTCTTCATCTCGTCTTAATTAGAGTGGAAGGTTGTCATGCTTCTTAGCAGGGTTAGTAAGTCTCTTGTTCTCAAGCTGATGCAATGCGCGGATTACTCTGAATCTGGTATTGCGAGGCTCAATTACGTCATCTATATAGCCGTACTTAGCTGCATTGTATGGATTTGCAAATGCATCTCTGTACTCTTTCTCCTTCTCAGTCTTGAAGGCGTTAACATCTTGAGTCTCTTTGAGTTCCTTGCCGTAGAGAATCTCAATTGCACCGCTCGGACCCATAACTGCAATCTCTGCTGTAGGCCATGCGTAGTTGATGTCTCCTCTCAGGTGCTTTGAACTCATAACGCAGTATGCACCGCCATACGCCTTTCTCAAAACTACGGTAATCTTTGGAACTGTAGCCTCTCCGAATGCGTAGAGGAGTTTTGCTCCGTGGAGTATGATACCGTTGTATTCCTGCTGAGTACCAGGGAGGAAGCCAGGAACATCCTCAAGTGTAAGGATAGGGATGTTGAATGCGTCACAGAAGCGGACGAATCTTGCCCCCTTACGGCTTGAGTTGGAATCCAATACGCCGGCCAGAACTGAAGGCTGGTTTGCAACAATACCCACGGTAATACCGTCAAATCTTGCAAAACCAACTATAAGGCTCTTTGCGTAATCCTTGTGAACCTCAAGGAATTTGCCGTCATCAACTATAGACTTGATAACGGAGTACATATTGTAAGGCTTGTTAGGATTATCCGGAATGATATCGTTCAGAACGTCATCCATTCTGTTGATAGGGTCATTGGTAGGAACAAGAGGGGTCTTCTCCATATTGTTCTGAGGCAGATATGAGAGAAGGTCTTTAATTGTCTGAATACCAATCTCCTCGTTGTCTACAGCAAAGTGTGCTACACCGCTCTTGCTTGCGTGAACGGATGCTCCTCCAAGGGTCTCCTGTGTAACGTCCTCACCAAGAACAGATTTAACAACCTTTGGACCTGTAAGGAACATGTAGCTTCCCTTAGACATAACGTTGAAGTCCGTAAGAGCAGGGGAGTAAACCGCACCACCTGCGCAAGGACCGAATATTGCTGATATCTGAGGAATTACACCGCTGGCCAGAATGTTTCTCTGGAAGATTTCCGTATAACCTGCAAGTGCGTTTACGCCCTCCTGGATACGTGCTCCGCCGGAGTCGTTGATTCCAATCACAGGTGCACCCACCTTCATTGCTATATCCATTACCTTGCAGATCTTCTGTGCAAAGGTCTCGCTGAGGGAACCTCCGAGTACTGTAAAGTCCTGAGCAAAAACATATACCAGACGTCCGCCAATGGTTCCGTATCCTGTAACAACACCGTCTCCCAGAACGTGATTCTTCTCCATTCCAAAGTTTGTACAGCGGTGGGTTACAAACATATCGAACTCCTCAAAACTGCCTTCGTCCAGCAGCATTGCAATTCTCTCTCTTGCTGTAAATTTTCCTTTTTCGTGCTGAGAATCAATCCTTTTCTGACCTCCTCCCAGACGAGCTTTTTCCCTGAGGGATATTAACGCCTTTACGGCTTCGAGTTGCTGACTCATATTGTTCGGTTTTAGTATTACTTCTTGTTAGGATCCTCACAGACCTCTGTCAGAACACCGTGAGTAGATTTTGGATGGAGGAAGGCAATGTTGAGACCCTCGGCACCTTTGCGAGGCTCTTTGTCTATAAGACGTACACCCTTTGCCTCAAGCTCTGTAAGACAATCCTTTACAGATGGTGTGGCAAATGCCATGTGGTGAATGCCCTCTCCTCTCTTCTCTATGAATTTTGCTATTGTTCCTTCAGGATCTGTGCTTTCCAGGAGCTCAATCTTTGTCTGTCCAATCTTGAAGAAAGCGGTTTTAACCTTCTGATCTTTAACCTCCTCAATAGAGTAGCACTTAAGACCAAGCATTTTTTCATAGTATGGGATAGCCTCTTCCAATGAGTTTACTGCAATCCCAAGATGTTCAATGTGAGTTAATTCCATAATATTTATTATTTGTATTTGTTATAGTTAAAAAGGCCCTTTGTGGGGGCCTTGGAGATAGTTATCCTATTGTGAGTCTGATAGATCTAATGTATGATATACATTCTGAACGTCTTCATCGTTCTCTATCTTCTCAATCAGTTTCTCATTTTCCAGCCGTTGTTCTTCCGGCAGTTTCTTGAGGTCTACGGTAGGGATTCTTTCAAATCCTCCGCTTACAATTGTGTAACCCTTATCCTCAATGTACTTCTGAATCTCTCCAAAGGATTTGTAAGCGCCGTATATCATAATGGTCTCATTTCCATCTTCATCAGTATCCTTAAAGACCTCGTCTGCACCGTAGTCTATAAGTTCGAGTTCAAGCTCGTCCAAATCTATAGGCTCCTTGTCGCTCTTAATCTTAAAGACGCATTTGTGGTCAAACATAAACTCTACGCTTCCGCTGGTTCCGAGGGTTCCGTTAAACTTATTGAAGTAACTGCGGATGTTTGCAACGGTACGTGTGTGGTTATCTGTTGCAGTCTCAATGAGATAGGCAATACCGCCCGGGCCGTAACCCTCGTATACTATCTCCTGATAATCACTCTGATCCTTCTCTACTGCTCTCTTTATAGCCCTGTCAATGTTCTCCTTAGGCATGTTTTCACTCTTTGCCGT
>CAMHRD010000217.1 GCA_946187365.1 uncultured Bacteroidales bacterium | reverse complement strand
AATAGGAGCCTCAGCAAAGATTATCCGCCACCAGTTCCTGTATGAATCTATCGTGATAGCACAGATTGGGTGCATAATAGGAATCGTGCTGGGAATTATTGTGGGGCTTATTGTGGCAAAGCTCATTCAGGGCACCTTTGTAATGCCTTGGTTCTGGATTTTTGCGGCGGTGGCAACCTGCGTCCTTGTGGGCGTTGCAAGCGGCTATTTGCCAGCCAGAAAGGCCGCAGCGCTGGATCCTATAGAGGCTCTCCGCTACGAGTAGTTCAATTTTTTTGTAAATTTGTCCGTTGCAGAAAATAATATCTAAAAACATATAGCTATGAACGTAAAAAGACTCATGATTGCCCTTATTCTGATTTTTGCAGTGGGCACAGTAGCAAATGCACAGGGATTCCTTGGCAAACTCAAGGATAAAGCAGCCAACAAGGTCAAAGAGAGAGTGGAAGACAAAGTTGTAGACAAAGTGGGAAAGGAGACCGATGACGCAATGGATACCGTCTTGGGTAACAAGAAGAAAGACAAGGATAAAGATAAGAAGAGCAAGGACAAGAAATCCAATAAGAACAATGACGAGGATGCAGAAGAGGTGGATACCACTCCGGATGCTGTAGGTCAGAACGTTAAGAGCGACTTTGTTCGCGGCAGCGTAATTCTCTTTGAGGATGACTTTGCAAACGAGCAAATGGGAGAGTTCCCTTCCAAGTGGGATATTAGTGAAGGCAGTTTAGAGGTGGCTTCTGTTAACGGTAAGAAGTTTGCTCACAGTAATGCTCCAAGTTCCAGATTCTCACCGTTGATGGAGAATATGAGCTCTTATTTGCCGGATGTCTTTACGCTGGAGTGGGATGAATTTTTCTGCAAGCAGGGAGAAACACCGGATTTCGCATTTGAATTCTATTTCTTTGATGCAAACGGAGATTGGACCGGCCATATCTATTTGAGATATCGTCCTTGGAATCCAGATTATTATGGCGACTATACGTTTAAGAAGGGTGGCGGTCTTGATGGTGAGGTTTCCGGTAGTTTAGACTGGGATAATCTGTCCAAGTGCACCAAGGTAGGTCAGTGGAACCATTTTGCAATCTCCTTCAACAAGCGCGCCTTTAAATTCTATATCAATGGAATCCGTATCATCAATCTGCCTAATGTAGCGGCTCCTAAACGCTTTGCTTTTGATGTTGCAGATGATAATCCTTATCGTGGAGTTGGTAATGTAGTTCTTGCAGCCGGTGCCGTTGAGCTTTATGAGCGTAAAACTACAGACTTGTCTGCAGAAGCAGCTGCTATTGAGAAGGCTATAAAGGAGACCGGAAAGTTTGTAACCAACAACATTCTCTTTGAGACCGGCAAGGCAGACCTCAAACCGGAGTCTATGGAGGAGATCAAGAAGGTGGCTGAGTATATGAAGGCCAACCCTACCGCACGCTTTGAGGTTCAGGGACATACAGACAACCAGAGGCAGTTGTAAACGCCCTTGTATCACAGGGTTGTGATGAGTTCAACCTCCGTCCTGTAGGTAAGGGTTCACACGAGCCTGTTGCAGACAACAAGACTGCAGAGGGAAGAGCACAGAATCGCCGAGTAGTATTTGTTAAAAAGTAGCTCTTATGAAAAAAGTTAGCCTGTTGGTTGTTATGCTTGCCATCTCTATGGCGGCAATGGCTCAGATGAGTGCTGAGCGGATAATGGCGCTTGCTCCAAAACTCCCTACTGAGGCGGAGATGATCAAATACGAGAAAGAGAGCAGCGCTCCTCTTCATATGAAGATGGAGGTATCGCAGCCTGAACTTTACTCCAAAGTAAATGAGGCTATTAAGAAGGCAAAAGAGGCTATAGATGCAGATAACGAAAAGAATCTTGCACCATCGCTGAAGAATAAGATTGAGGGTTCAAAGGTTGCCGGAACAAATGTTACCGTTAGCCAGGTTGAGGGAATGAGCGAGGCTGAAAAAGAGGCCTTTGCAAAGAACATGGCGCAAAATAAGATGGCATCTTTCGGGATTAGCCAGAGTGATATGGCCAAGATTCAGAGCGGCAACTATAGCGAGGCAGATGCTCAGGCTCTGGCCAACAAGATGGTTCAGCAGATGAGCGGAGGGCTTACTGCAGAGGAGATTAAAATGATGGAGAATATGAGTGACGAGCAGAGAGCCGCTTATATGCAGAAGAAGGGTATGACCGGTCCTCCTAAGGGCAAGGCAAATACTGGAGTAACGCCTCTTATTCAAAAGAATGTGGAGTTGGATAAGAAGATTAAAGAGGTTTCAGACAAGGTTGTTGCTCAGAGAGGGAATGCCAAGAAACAGGGCCGCAAGATTTATGACCAGAAGTACAGAAAAGAGATAGAGAAGTTCAATGCCATTATGGATCAGGCAATTAAGGAGGGAGCTTTCTCAGAGAAATACACTCAGGAAGAGGCTCCTAAAGTAAAGGCTGCCGGAGCTAAATACAACAAGGCTGCAGAAGATGGATGGATGGTTCGTTGCAAGTTCTACGAGGAGTACCTTCCAATCTGGCGCAACGCGGTTGTTTCTTCAATGAGCATTTGCAAAAACGAACTGCTTCCGCTATACAATGAAAAGAAGGCAATTACGGACAAACTCTATGCTCTTACTCAGAATCCTGAATACAGTATGGGAGCATCCTATCCTTTGATTCCTGCAAACTTCTATCTTGAGTGTGCAGAGG
>CAMHRD010000216.1 GCA_946187365.1 uncultured Bacteroidales bacterium | reverse complement strand
AACGGTTCAGTTGTATGCTCAGGATTTGGCTCATTACAAGAAGGTTGTGAAGGAGTTGAGCTCCTCAAGGTATCAGGGTAGGGGGTATGCCAAAGGGGGCGCAAACAAGGCCGGAAAATACCTGCAGAAAGAGTATATGAAGGCTGGAGCAGATACCGTTATCTGCCAGCATTTTACAATAGATATAAACACATTCTGCGGAAAGATGCAGATGTGGGCAGACGGCAAAAAACTCACTCCGGGAGTGGACTTTGCTATGCGTGAATACTCCCCGGGCGTTAAGGGAGAATTTCCTGTGTACCACGTAGATACCTTAAATTACAACGCAGAAAAGATGTTTGCAGATCTGGCCAAACCAGAATACGCCAACTGCCTTGTTTGCGTTGAGTTCTGGTTTGCCTACAGGCACAGCAAAGATTTCTCAAAACTGCAGAAGGCAGGAGAGTGCACCAACGCCGGCCTCATCCAGACCTTCTCATCTCCAATCAAGTTTTTCAAAGCCTACGGTCACAGGGTAATTGACAAGCCAATAATCTGGGTTACTCCGGAGGCCATTGAGGGCGTAAAAAGAGTGCGCGTAAACGTTGAGAATGAGTTTCTTAAAGGGTATGACCTCTTTAATGTTATTGCTAAAGTAGAGGGTGAGCTTCACGATAGTTGCTATGTCTTTACCGCCCATTATGACCATCTTGGCAACCTCGGCCGTAAGATCTTTTATGCCGGTGCAAATGACAATGCCTCAGGCACTGCCGCACTTGTTACTCTGGCCGCCTATTATGCACAGAACCGTCCTAAGTATGACATCTACTTCCTCTCTTTCTCCGGAGAGGATGCAAACCTCAGAGGCTCTGAGTTTTATGCCAACAATCCTATTGTTCCGTTAGATAGGATTAAGTATCTCTTTAACATTGATATGATAGGAGACAACAACCCCGTTCAGTACTGTGAGGTGAGTGATGAGGGAATGAAGGGTTTTGCTATCTTTGAAAAAATAAATGAAG
Source organism: uncultured Bacteroidales bacterium (assembly GCA_946187365.1). GTDB lineage: Bacteria > Bacteroidota > Bacteroidia > Bacteroidales > UBA932 > Egerieousia. The sequence continues at coordinate 1,705 of CAMHRD010000216.1, read as the reverse complement.
AGAACCACTTCTTCAAATCTCTCAACAGAGGCACATTAGCAGGCAACAGTGACCATTACCCGTTTGCGCTGCGTCACGTTCCTTGTATCTTCTTTGAGAACGAAAGCGGTGATGCTTTCCAGTACTATCACACCATCTATGATGATTATAAACACGCAATCTTTGACAGCTACGAGCCTGTATTCAAGATTGTTACCACATTTATAGAACGTTATGAAAAGTTTTAAATCTTCAGCGTGGATTCTTCCACAACCTGTGCTTATTTTAGGCACATTTGACAAAAACGGCAAGGCAAACGCAATGAACGCTGCCTGGGGCGGACAGTTGGATATGACAGAGATCATTATCTCTCTGGGTTCACACGCCACAACAGATAATCTTGCTCAAAATCCGGAGTTTACAGTAGCCTTTGCCACTGCATCCACCATGGTTGCATCAGACTATGTTGGCATTGTAAGCGGCAGAAACACTCCTAACAAAATGGAGAATACCGGCTGGGAGGTAGAGAAGGCTCCGAATGTGAACGCACCTGTATTTAAGGCATTTCCAATGACTTTGGAGTGCAAGGTTAAGCAGATGAAGGGGGAGAGAACCGGCGGCGGTTATCTCATAGCAGAGATAGTTAACATCCTTTGTGATGAGAAGTATCTGGCAGAGGATGGTAAGCCGGATGTAGAGAAGATGGAGCTTATTACCTTTAACCCTGTACAACATACTTATATTCAGTTAGGTAAAACGGTTGGTAAAGCCTTTTCAGACGGTCTCAAACTGAAGAAATAACTATTTCTTTGGATGTAAATCACAATTAGTAGGTATTGTGGGATAGGGGAAAGCACCCTAATTTTGCATCCGGTTATGAAAGAGTTCTTATATTCATTATTGACTGTTACGGGCGAGATGAGTCCGTATTTGCTGTTAGGATTCCTAATAGCAGGCATTTTACACGTCTTTGTACCGGGACGTTTCTATGCAAAGTATCTATCCAGAAACAATAGATTCTCAGTTCTTTACGCAGCATTGCTTGGAGTTCCGCTGCCACTATGTTCCTGCGGAGTTATTCCAACAGCCATAGGGCTTAAGAACGAGAAGGCCTCAAAAGGAGCAGTTGCCTCCTTCCTTATTGCAACCCCTCAGACCGGCATTGATTCCATACTTGCAACCTTCTCAGTGCTGGGACTCGGTTTTGCAATCATAAGGCCTGTAGCCGCCTTGGTAACAGGAGTTTGCGGGGGCCTGCTGGTTAACCGCTTAATAAAAGAGGATACAGACAACACACCAACAAACACCGCCTGCTGTTCAGAGAGCGGAAGCAAACTCTGGAGAGTTCTGCACTACGCCTTCTTTGAGATGATGCAGGACATAGGTTTAAGGCTCATTGTAGGCCTTATCCTGGCCGCTCTTATTCAGGTAGTTGTGCCTGATGAGTTCTTCCTCCGTTTTGGCTCCAACGCACTGCTTCAGATGCTAGTTATCCTGGCTATTGCAGTTCCAATGTACATCTGCTCAACTGGTAGCATTCCTGTGGCGGCCGCACTTATAATGAAAGGCCTCTCCCCTGGAGCCGCACTTGTAATGCTGATGGCCGGTCCTGCAGTAAATATGGCCTCTATATTGGTGGTACGCAAGTCATTAGGAAACAGGTTCACAACCATCTACCTGCTTGTAATCATTGGCTTCTCCATACTGTTCGGCCTTCTGGTAAACG
>CAMHRD010000215.1 GCA_946187365.1 uncultured Bacteroidales bacterium | reverse complement strand
ACTGGTACAGAGGACCCATCCACTCGGAGTCTCTTTTTGCCAGATAGTCGTTCACGGTAACCACGTGGGTTCCCATTCCAGCAAGGGCGTTGAGAAATACCGGAAGGGTTGCAACCAGAGTTTTACCCTCACCGGTTGCCATCTCCGCAATCTTTCCCTGGTGCAGCACTATACCTCCAATTAACTGAACGTCATAGTGTACCATATCCCAGGTAATCATATTGCCGCCGGCCATCCAGCTGTTTGCCCATACGGCGTTATCTCCCTCAATCTTTACATAGTCAAACCTTGCACTCAGATCCTTATCAAACTCGGTGGCCGTAACGGTAACTGTCTCGTTCTCCTTAAAACGGCGCGCCGTAGATTTCATAATTGCAAATGCGGTAGGAAGTACCTCATTCAGAACGGTTTCTATATCCTCGTTAATCTTCTTCTTTAAGCGGTCATCCTCAGCTGCAATCTTCTCCTTCTCCTTTGCGGAGATCTCCACATCCTCCAACTGGCTCTTTAATTCCTCACGCTTTTTGAGGTCTTCCGCTATCTTGCTTCTGATAATACCTCTAACCTTTGTTGTCTCCTCTCTGAGCTGATTATCTGACAGTTTATCAACTCTCTCATACTCCTTAAGAACCTTTTCCAGAACAGGTTTAATAGCCTTTAAATCTCTCTCCTCCTTGGAACCGAAGATACTCTTAAGAAGGTTTGACATTGTACTCATATACTCTATCTCTCTTTAATTATTAATCATTTTACGTCCATCCCTTCACAATAATGATGCAGGATGAAATGACTGACAAAAATGCAGAAAAAAATGCAGAAAAAAAAGGGAGTGACTTTTATCACCCCCTTAAAATCTCAGTTGTATAACTTAATTAACCCTGAACAATAGCACCCATAGGGCAAGCACTTGCACAAGTACCGCACTCAGTGCAAAGACCCGGATCAATTGAGTAGATGTCACCTGCAGAGATAGCACCCATTGGGCACTCGCCCTGGCAAGTTCCGCATGCAGCGCAATCTGAAGTAATTTTGTAAGCCATAATAATTAGTATTTAATTGTTGTTAGTTTCTTTTGGGTGGCAAATATACAAATTCCAATCCAAATTCAAAGTATATTAATATCCAAAGATATCCTCTGTCTTAAGGATGTTTACTTTACCGTAACTTGGGTCAATATCCTTGAGTTTCAACTCAGGAACATTTCCCAGAATACCGGTGTTGTAAGCACGTCCTTTTATGTTGTTTTTCTGGTAGTTAACAATGTCTTCCAGATTCAGAGTAGAGATCTTCTCATAGAGTTTCTTATCGTAATCCAGAGATACTCCCTTCTCATTCAGAGAGATGTAGTGCCAGATAACGTCTATTCCGTTGTAACGGCGGGTTGCAAGGTTCTGCAGAGTGTTGGCCTTTGCTACGTCAAATGACTTCTGAGCTACAGGCATATCTGTCAGAATCTCATCAAATGCCTTCATTGCATCCAGCATCTTGTCATTCTGAGTGTAGATTCTTGCAAGATAGTATGGAACCTCACCCTTGCGTGAAGGAAGAGTTGTGAATGCGCTTGCGTGGTATGCAAGTCCCTTAGCCTCACGCAGATCCTGGAATACTATAGATGACATTCCGCTTCCGAAGTATGTGTCATATAGTTTTGTAAAGGCATCATTCTCAGCGTTGTACTCTTTGTCATCATAAGTGGAAACCTTGTAAAGGTTAATCTGGTTAGCCTTGTAAGGAGCAACGAATACTCTTGCAACAGAAGAGTTCCAAGGGTTGAAAATCTTGGAAGGTCCAAACTCTGCAAGGTTCTCACCTACCTTATGAACAGAGGCAATCTTAGCCTTAATCTCATCCTTTGAGAGAGGTCCGTAGTAAAGAATATCATGCTTATGACGGAAGAGATCCTTAACCGCCTCAATCAGCTGATCTGAAGTAAGGGTTGCAATCTCCAAAGGTTTGAGGTCTGTAGTAAGCGCATTCTCAGGACCGTATGCTGCATACATCATAACTGCGTTCTCATTGCTGCGCTTGTCTGTCTTGGCGTTGAATTTCTCCAACATCCAGTTCTGCTTCATAACTGCAAGCAACTGCTCATCACCCTTAACGTTGTTGACCATATCCTCAAATATTGCGCAGGCATCGTCCAGTGTTGAACTGAGGCCGGAAACATAAGCGGTTACATCATTAGGAGAATCGCTTATTCCAACGTTAGCTGCCAAAGCGTAGAGTTTGGTGCGGAGTTCCTCATTGCTGAGAGAATCTGTACCCAAAGCCCTTACATACTGAACTGCGTATGGAAGAACGCGGTTGTCATTGGAACCGTTTGTAAAGTAGTAGTTTATCTGAGCAAGCTCGTTATCGTCATTGTGCTTGTAGTAGAATACCTGGCCGTTAGCCAAAGTATCTACGCTCATATCCTTCTTGTAGTCAACAAATACCGGCTCAATAGGTTTTGCTGCGTTAATGAACTCCTCAATGTCTCTCAGGAACTGAGAAGAGGTGTCACGGTTAGTGCGGATAGCTGTAATTGCAGGCTTCTCAAGGGTTTTAACGCCTACCTGAGGACCTACTACCTTGTTAATCTGTACGTAGTTGTCATTGAAGTTTCTCTTTGCAAAGCCAACAATGTCATCCTTTGTAATCTTCTCCAGACGCTCAACCTGGTTAACTACATAATCCCAAGGGAGATGGTTGATGAAGGCCTGGTACTGCATAGCTGCAATTGA
>CAMHRD010000214.1 GCA_946187365.1 uncultured Bacteroidales bacterium | reverse complement strand
GTCATAAGAGAAATTACAGATAAGGACAAAGTCGGTTTTATTGTTTAGTATAAACCTTTGAAATCGGGCTTGGGCAAGTTTCCGAAGATCTCACTGAAGAGAATCCAAGTCCGTTTTTGTACCGGCTACGTGGAAGTTTTTACCGAAAAACTTGAACCACATTTGAACCATATACCGCGTAACTCATTGATTATCAATGAATTTAATATTCTGCATCGGATAATAGAACAAAGCATTCAGTATGAGCGATACAAAAACTACAAAAGAACTTTACGGACTCTATGTCCAAAGGTTTGGAAACTGCCGTAGAACTCCCTATCAGGCAGAATATTACAAAAAATGGTTAGACCTTTTGAACTCTTGTTCAAGCAACGAGGAAGCGGAGGAGAAGTCCAAGCAGAACGGTCTTTATACCGCAGGCGCCGCAGCAGTGGCTATGGACCGTGTATTTGCAAACAAAGAGGCGGCACAACAGATGGGATGGAGTGACGTTGCAGAGTTCTGTGATGAGATTCTTAAGAAAATTGAGGCAGACCCCTATTATACCTTCACACACACAGGTTTATGGGCAGACCTCCAGGCTAAGAAAAACGGCTGGATTAAAACCATAGAGAGTTTCCACGCTCTATTTATAGATTTTGTGGAGTATGATGACAGCAGAACAGATTCAGAGAGAGCCGTTTCCAAGATTAAGGAAGACATTAAGACTCTTTCAAAGCCTAGTTCAGACTTTGCAACACTGGCAGCAATTCCGTCATTCAGGGCTCTAATTGACTGCAGTGATGAATATTACAAGGAGTTCACAGATACAATAGTAAAGGCTGTCACAACAGGCCGGCTGGATACCATTCCATGGAGCACGGCCTCACGTCAGCAGGAGATGGAAGAGCTTTGGGATAAGAGAGATACGCTCAAAGAGGAGTGCGCTCAATGGTATAACCAGGAGGTTAAAACGCCTTGTTTAAGACTCTCACCGGAGACGGAAGAGGGCAATTATCAACTTGTAAATCTCAACTGATATGGATGCTACAATACAGATGATGATTCAGGGCTACATTAGCGGCCTGGAGAGCTTGAATACTACAGATGACTCCATAAAGGCTGAGATTGAGGCTTATAAGAGAGAACTGACCGCCTTTGGAGAGAGCCAGAATGACCCTACCCTATTCTTCTCCAACTTCCAGGAATCGGGTCTGATGGGTAAGTATATGGATATCACTGCAAAGGTTGCAATGGCCGGCCAGACTTCAAACCAGAGAGAGCAGAAAGAGAAGCATATTGTAACTCCTCAGGAGTGGCTGGAGCCATTCAGAACTGCATACGACCATATCAGAAACCTCCCTATAAGAGAAAGAGGATTAGCCGTTTACAGAAAACTTTTTGAGATTGGAGATAGACATACAGACATAACTGAATTCCTCATTGAAGTTGAAAAGGAGAACCTTCTTTGGAAAATCTGTTCAGAAGATACACTTGGTATTCTCTCAATTACTCTTACTGGAATGGATCCTCTTTACAAAGGGCTCACCTATCCGCTCAGAAAGAACATTGAGTATTGGAACTCATCTGTTTGCGAGGCAGACGCCTACTATCTGCAAGATATTCTATCACAAGATATTGCAAAGAACTCTTCCCGCCTTCTGCAACCAGAACACTATGTGATTGCACTGGGTCTTCACCTTATGGTTTACAGGGGCCCTAAAGGCAAGGAGGGATTGATGGAGATGATTGCAACCGGCAACTATACCAAGACCTCCTTTATGGCCAACGCCTCTAATATGGTCATTGCCAAGGCTCAGGCAAGACGCACGCTAGATATTATAAAGAAAGCACTCAACCTTACATTTGATGATATAATTGCAGACGAGTTCCTAAAGTACAAACTCATAGCAACTTCCAACGTCTGCGGCCTCTCCAGGGCATACGTACAGAGCAACTCCAACATACTTGACCTTATGGCAGATGCCGTTCATAATGAGATAATTCCGGATATCTCCCTTATAGATTCCATAAAACGTGAACCATTCGTCAGATTCGGCCGCTGGAGAATGCCGGAAGACTCAGAATATGAAAAAGGTAAAGCCCTTGCACGTCAAACGTACATGGACCTTCCATACTTCAAATACGAGGATCAGCTCCAAAGCGGCACCATCCACGTAGGCACCGGCGAAGGCTTTGACATCACCCTCCCAAAACTCTAGACTATTTTAAGAAGTATTTATTATATTTGAAGTTAAAGGAACGCTAATAACAACATATATGACGAATATGAGAATCTTGAATATAAAACTGTGGACAGCAGCGCTTTGCGTTTTGCTTCTGATTGGTTGTGAAAAGGATCGCCACCACCTGCATTTTAAGACTGTTCCATTGGATTCGACACCTACGAATGATGTCGTTACCAAAGTACTGAATAATCCGGCTTTAGTTATGGGTGGCAATACCTCTGCGGAATTTACAGCCCTTCAAAGACGTCTCAGTAAAATTGCAGCCGGTGGATTGTCAGATCCTGATTTACACACCCTTGTCATTGGAACTGCGCAATTGAATGCACTCAATGAAGTGGAAGCAGGATATCTGCGCAATGTAGTGATTCGAGGTGGTAATATCCTGGTATTGAGTCCGAATTCGGCTTCCATTAAAAAACTTTCTCAGATACTTGGAAAGGCTGTTGACATGCCTACTCTTCCTCAGAAGGAGCAGCCTATTGCGCTTATGGCCGTTAAGAGGGGGAAA
>CAMHRD010000213.1 GCA_946187365.1 uncultured Bacteroidales bacterium | reverse complement strand
ATTATACTCCCGGTGCCCGGCAGTTCGCTAAGGGTATCTGCCAGCAGAGTCAGCACCCCGCCCAGCAGCGCAGATGCCGGAAAGAGCACCCTGTGGTTGGCATCTTTGAAGATGAACCTCGCAATGTGCGGCACCGCAATTCCCAAAAACCCTATAGGGCCGCAGAAGGCTGTCACCGCTCCCGCCAAAAGTGTTGTGGAGATGAGTATCCGGTTCCTTATGCTCTTAATATTCAGCCCAATAGAGGCCGCATACTCCTCCCCCGGCAGAATGGCATTGAGGTTTTTAATATTCCATATCGCGATGGTTAAACCCACCACAACCAACACTGCCAACACCGCTATCTGCATTTTATCCAGAGCCGCAAAACTTCCCATTGTCCAGAGCACGTACGCCTTAAGCGAGTGAGCATTGGAGGTATACTGCAGCAGATTCACTATTGCGCTGGCAATAAAGCCAATCATCACTCCAAAGATGAGAAGGGTCAGGTTTCCCTTCACCCGGTTGGAGATATAGAGAATCAGCATCGTGACGGCAAAGGCCCCAACCAATGCCGCCCCGGCACTTCCCAGAGAGACGGCCAGCGCGCTTCTCTCCGCTCCACCCCAGAGTGCGCTGCCCATTATGTAGAGCGCTACGCCCAGCCCCGCTCCGCTGCTCACACCCAGAATGTAAGGGTCTGCCAGAGGGTTTCTAAAGAGAGTCTGCATCTGCAATCCGCAGGTTGCCAGAGCAATACCGCATATTACCGCCACTATAGCCTTAGGCAGACGGAAGGAGTAGAGGATATCCCGCCCAACCTCCGTAGAGAAGAGATCCTTTAGGGAGAGAGATGATGAACCCAGCAGCAGATCTGCCACAAAGAAGAGCACCAGCAACAGGGCAAAGAGAATAAAATATAAGGGTTTACGCTTCAACGTTTCTCAAATTTCAATAAGTGGAGCAAAAATAGCCACTATTTACTACTTTTGCAACGTAAAATTTAATGATATGAGACAGCAAATTGTAGCAGGAAACTGGAAGATGAACACTACGGTTTCAGAAGGAATTGAACTTGTAAATCAGATTGTAGGTAAAATAGAAGAGGTACCGGAGAACGTACATCTTATTGTAAACGTGCCATTTACACACCTTTTCCCTGTAAGTAAGATTATCGGGGACATAAAGTGTCCGTTCTGCAAGAGCAAAATTTCTCTTGGCTCTCAAAACTGTGCAGACAAGGAGAAAGGCGCATACACCGGAGAGGTTTCTGCACAGATGTTAGCCTCTGTAAGTAAGGCAGTTGGAACAGTTGCAGGTGCACCAGAGGGAGCAACCGGAGCAGCTGTTGAGTATGTTATCCTGGGCCACTCTGAGAGAAGAGGTTACTACGGTGAGACCAACGCCATCCTCTTTGAGAAGATGAAACTGGCGCTTGCTGCAGGACTTAAGGTTATCTACTGCGTTGGTGAGGCTCTGGAGGAGAGAAAAGCCGGCAAGCACTTCCAGGTTGTTGAGAATGAGATTAAAGAGGTGCTCTTCAACCTTACAGATGAGCAGATGAAGAACGTTGTTGTTGCTTACGAGCCAATCTGGGCTATTGGTACCGGTGAAACTGCAACCAAGGAGCAGGCTCAGGAGATTCACGCATTTATCCGCAAGACCCTCCGTGAGAAGTTCAACGCTCTGGCAGACGAGACCCCTATACTCTACGGCGGCAGCTGCAAGCCATCCAATGCCAAAGAGCTTTTCAGCCAGGAAGATATAGACGGCGGTCTTATTGGCGGCGCCTCCCTCAAGGCAGATGACTTCCTTGCAATAGCAAAGAGTTTCTAACTGAGCCCCCGCCCCGCCAAAGCTTTGCAGGCTCGGCTAGCAGCTTTACATAAACATAGCGTTACAGCCTTCCAGCAGATCCTGGAAGGTTGTTTCGTAATCACCCGTATACCAGGGATCTGCAACATCCCGCTCCACGCCCGTAAAGGCCATCATAAGATGAATCTTCCCCTTTGGATCATCCGGAATTATACGCTTAATCAGCCTCAGATTTGAGGCATCCATACAGACAATTGAATCATAACGGTCATAATCTGAGAGGGTTACCTGCCTTGCCCTCTTCCCAGTATCAAACCACACCCCGTGCTGGTTAAGGCACCTCTTTGCCGGCGGATAGATTGGATTCCCAATCTCCTCCGTAGAGACCGCCGCAGAGTCTGCATCATGAATCCCCTCCAGCCCCTTAGCCTTCACCAACGCCTTGAATATGAACTCCGCCATCGGACTCCTGCAAATATTTCCGTGGCACACGAACAACACCCTCATAACGCCTTATTTACTAGCTTACTATACCTTAATTACTGGCTTTAAATTACCTTAATTGCTGGCTTTAAATTACCTTAATTGCTGGCCTAAATTACCTTAATTACTGGTCTAAATTACCTTAATTACTGGTCTTCTTTTTCTTCAGTTTTAAGGTTCCTTCAACCTTGCAAGCTCCGTTATACCAACCATTTGCGGGTTCTAGCTGAACAGGCTCAACATGTACTGAATCATCTGAAAAAACACCGTTAAGAGAAGGATTGTCAGACTCTCTGTAAATCAAAAATGTCTCCCCAGATTTAGGGTATGAAAAGATTGTTTCCGTAGTGTCTATAATGCCCAGATTATTAGTCTTTTGTCTAATTGAATAAATCTCACCGACCGGATCTTCATAATAACTTGGAGTATAATGAATTCCTGGGAGGACTGTTCTAACCCTAATTCTGGCATTTCCAA
>CAMHRD010000212.1 GCA_946187365.1 uncultured Bacteroidales bacterium | reverse complement strand
AATGACTCTCCTGCAAAGAGCACCAGTCCCACACGGTCATTGTGAAGGCGGTCCATAAGTCTGGAGAGGTCCATCTTGGCTCTTTCCAGACGGTTAGGAGAGTAATCCTTTGCAAGCATTGAGTTGGAGACATCCAACGCAATCATAATCTCACTGCCAGTGTTGTTGCTCTCCTTCAGTCTTGCACCAATCTGAGGACGGGCAAGTCCCACCATCAGAAAGAACCAGGCCAGAGAGAAGCAGGTAAGCTTAAGCCAACCCTTTCCCTTAGACCTCTCAGGCATAAGAGAATCAACCAGCTGAGGATCTCCAAACTTCTTAAGCCTCTTGTTTCTTCCCCTTCTGTAAAATGCATAGAGGATGTAAAACAGAGGAATAGCCAGTATGAATAATAGAAATATAGGTTTTGCAAATTGTATCATATCCCCTCCTCCTTTAATCCGGTAAATGTTTGGTAACAAACAGTCTCATAATAAGTTCCAGAACAACAGCCAGGAAGGCAACCAGTGCAAAGTTCATAAAGAGTTCCTTGTACTGAGGGAAGGAATCCACAATTGTCTTGCTCTTCTCCATCTTGTTAATCTCCGTATAGATGGCAGCCAGTTTGGTGTTGTCCGTAGCCCTGAAATATTTTCCGCCGGTCTCTTTGGCAATCTCCTTCAGAAGCGGCTCGTCTATCTCAACCTTCATGGTCTGAACACCGTAAGGTGTAGGGTAAGGAGCCTCTCCCATTGCACCTATGCCTATGGTGTAAACCCTTATACCGTAGGTCTTTGCAATCTCAATTGCCATCTGCGGAGAAATCTCTCCGGTGTTGTTCACACCGTCCGTAAGCAGAATGACAACCTTGCTCTTTGCATCTGAATCTTTGAGCCTAGCAACTGCAGTTGCCAATCCGTTTCCTATAGCAGTTCCGTCTTCAATGATTCCGCACTGAATCTCCTTTAACATATTAATCAGAGACTGGCGGTCCGTTGTAAGAGGGCACTGCGTGTAACTCTCACCGGCAAAGACAACTACACCCATTCTATCTGCAGGTCTCTGAGCCACGAACTCCGTAGCGATCTGTTTTGCTGCGTTAATTCTGTCCGGCTTGAAATCCATTGCCAGCATAGAGGTGGAAACGTCTATTCCAAGAACAATGTCTATACCCTCCGTACTCACCTTCTCCAACTTGGAAGCGGAGCGCGGACGTGCAATTGCAAGCACCAGGAACAGCACTGCCAAACATCTGAGTACAAACGGAATATGACGGAGTATGCGCTTTAAGAGATTCTCCTTTTTAAAGTTCCACGGAGAGATGTTTGAGACCGTAAGATAGGGCTGACGTCCCTTAACCTCCCTCCAAACGTAAAGGAGAATCATCAACGGGATGATCAGCGCCAGATATAATAATTTAGGGTATTCGAAAAACATTACTTAGCCTCCTCTTTCTTAGCCTCTTCCAGTTGCTGCATGTAAGCAAAGTTTACAAAGTTTACTGCAACAGGAATAGCATTCTCGTTATCCGTTTCGCTAGGAGTATATTTGGCAAACTTCACCAAATCTGCTCTTGCGAACATTTCATCCAAATCATTAAATATCTTCTGGTCCAACTTCTTGTCTTTCAGAGATTCCATAATCTCCGTAGATGTCTTCTCCATTGCACCGAATCCGTAACGGCTCTCAATGTAGTTACGCAGAGCGTCCGTAATTCCGGTGTAGTACTGCTTCTCCTTTCCAACCTTCCAAACCTTCTCCAGACGGAGTTTCTCCAACTTCTTAAGCGCGGTAATATGAGGCGGTTCCACCTGAACAGACTTGCCAAAGAAGTTCTTGTTCTTCCTCTTCATTGATATATATCTGCAGATTGCCCATATAATGAGAGCAACCGCAAGAGCCAGAAGAACCCACGGCAGAACTTCACCTACCGTAATAGGATACTTCTCCTGCGCCTTAATATCATAAGGTTTGAAAGAGGCCGTATCTATCTGAATTGTATTTACATAGAGGTCCTGCGGATCTATGCTCAGAGTATCTGCCCTCCCCTCAATGGAGTAGAGAATAACCGGAGCCGGCAGATGGAATGAACCGCTGTCAAAAGCGGAGAGCATCAACTTGGCTCTGAGTTCTCTCTGTCCGTTTTTAAGAGAGACGGAGTCTATCTGAAGATCCTTTACAACCTCAATGGCCGCACCCCTTAAAGTGGTATCTGCGGCAAGGGTCTGCTTATAAGGAACGGCCTTAAGGTCAACCCCTTCCGGGAATGTGAAATCTGTAATCCAAGCCACCTGGTCTCCAATCAGAACAGAGTCTTTTGTAAGGTAAGACCTGGGAACTTTCTGAGCAAAAACTGTGGTTGTCAGAAGTACCAAAAAGGTTAACGCCGTTATACTTTTTCTAAACATAATTCCTATTTCTTCTTAAAGAAGGCTATAAGACTCTTAACGTAATCATCTTGAGTGGAGACGCTTACGCTGTCCACCCTGTATCTCTTAAACAGTTGCTGTGCACTCTGCTGCACCCTGTTAGACCAATCTTTGTAGTGATCTCTCACTGCTCTTGATGAGGTATCTATCCATCCCTCTTTTCCGCTCTCCGCATCTCTTACTCTTACAAATCCAATGTTTGGAATCTCTCTCTCCCTTGGATCATATACAGTGATTGCAGAGATCTCATGGCGGTTGGCGGCAATCTTAAGCGCCTCCTCGTAACGCGGATGGCCCTCAGAATCAACGTCAAGCAAATCGCTGAGCAAAAATGCGGTACACTTTTTCTT
>CAMHRD010000211.1 GCA_946187365.1 uncultured Bacteroidales bacterium | reverse complement strand
ATAATAAATCTTTGTTTATATATTATTTTTTACTTCCCTCTTTCTAAAAACCGCCGCAAAAGTAGTAATTATTATTAACTTTGCCCATAGTTATAAATTGTAATTATGAAGAACAAGGTAATGGTATTCTCAGCTCCGAGCGGGGCGGGCAAGACAACAATCGTCAGACATCTTTTGGAGAACTTTAACAATCTGGAGTTTTCCGTATCTGCAACATCCAGAGCGCCAAGAGGAAAGGAGGAGCACGGCAAAGATTACTATTTCCTCTCCGTAGAGGAGTTCAAACAGAGGATAGCCAATAAGGAATTTGTTGAATATGAGGAGGTTTACCCGGGTTCATTCTACGGCACGCTCAAGAGCGAGGTGGATAGAATCTGGGCCAAGGGGAACGTAATTCTCTTTGACGTAGACGTTAAGGGAGGAGTAAACATCAAAAAGATCTTTGGTGAGAAGGCCTATACCGTCTTCATCCAGCCGCCCTCTTTGGAGGTTATGGAACAGAGGCTCAGAGCCAGAGGAACGGATACGGACCAGGCTATAAGGACAAGGGTTGCAAAGGCGGCACAGGAGATGACCTATGCTCCTCAGTTTGACACCATTTTGGTAAATGACAAACTGGAAGATTCCTTTGCAAAGGCAGATAAGATTGTTGAGGAGTTCACCGGCTTCAGACCTAAAAACGCACCACGCCGTTGCCGTATCTGCGGAGCGGAAAAAGAGTGCCTTGTTTGCAAACTCTTTGCAAATCTCTTCCACAAAAAATGAAAAAGGTAGCCCTCTATTTTGGCTCTTTCAACCCGCTCCATTACGGGCATCTTGCAGTTGCTGAATATGTTATAAAAAACTGCAACATTGAGCGCTTTGAGATGGTGCTCAGCCCACACAACCCTTTTAAGAACAAGGGAATGCTGGAAGATCCATACCGGAGGCTCAAAAGACTTAAGAAGGAAATCAGAGAGTTCAACCGCCACCTTAAAGAACAGGCAACCAACGTCAAATGCAAAAGGGTTTATATCAATGATATAGAGTTCCACCTAAAGGAACCGCTATATACCTACAACACAATGAATGAACTCCAAAGATTACACCCAAACAACGAGTACATCATTGTAGTGGGAGCTGACAGTTTTGCAGCAATGCCACGCTGGTATCTGGGAGAGGAAATTCTAAAGAACTACCACGTAATAGTCTATCCAAGAAAAGGTTACAGGGTCAAGACTCTTGCAGCAAAATACAAGGCCACCTACCTGGAGAGCGCCCCTCTGAACAACATCTCCTCCACGGAAATACGCAGCCAGAGTTAAATCTTCATTCTTTCCCAGAGGCAGTTAGGGATTAGTTTCCAGAAGAATACAAGGATTCTGTAACGCCAGTCAATGATTAGGGAGCGCTTCTGTTTCTCTATTGCCTTTACAATCTTTGGAGCAACATACTCAACATCCATAAGCATTGGGTAGTGGTGCTTTACGGTGTCCAACAGAGGGGTATCTACAAAGCCCGGGCGTATGTCCGTGAACTTTATGTGGAGTTTCTGGGAGTGTGCAAGCTGTGCAAGAGCCTGAATGTAGGTATTGTCAAAACTCTTGGTTGCGGAGTATGAAGGTGCGTGGCTAAGCCCCTTAACGCCTGCTATAGAACTGATTACTGCAATATGGCCGGTTCCGTTGTTCCTCTCTTTGAAGTAGTTGAAGGCGGCGGTAACCATTCTTGTAAAACCAACAACGTTGGTCTTTGTTGTCATAATCTCTATCTGAGGTTCAAGCTCTCTGTTCTGCCTTCCCACTCCGCTTACGTGGAAGTAAGTATCCATTCCACCCAACTTTTCTATAAGGGAGTTCAGCTTGTTGGGAGCATCATCCTCATTAATGTCAATTACCTCATAAACAATATTTTGAGGATACTTTTGCTGAAGGGATTTTAGATTATCTTCTCTTCTGCCGGCAACGCCCAAACGCCATCCTCTCTCTGCAAGAAGCTGAGCAACTCTGTTTCCCATTCCGGAGGTAGCCCCCATTATTACCGCTCTTTTCATATTTCTATTTTAGTCATTTACAATGTGTTGCATCTCTCCCATAAGAGGAGCTTCAACGCATATTTTTTTCTGATTATCCGTAGGATTGCCCTTGGCATCCTTAACCCCTATTGGATGGACGAGCTCCAACTTTCTGGCATGCAATGAGATAGAACCGTCTCTATTGGAACGTTTTGCTCCGTATTTAAGATCTCCCTTAATTGGCATACCAACATTTGAGAGTTGGCAGCGTATCTGATGATGACGGCCGGTAAGCAGTTCCACCTCCGTAAGCAGGTAGTTATCTGTCTGTTTGAGAACCCTGTATCTTAAAACCGCCTCTTTGCACTCTTTTGGAGGAGTCCCTTTACCTTTGAATATGAAGGATTTATTGGCCTTCTCATCTCTTCTTATAAAGTCTCTGAGTTCTTTCTGTTCCCCGATAGCTATCTGATAATCCGGCTTTTGCGTAAGCGCCCAATAGGTTTTGTGAAGTGCACCGCTTCTTATGAGTTCGTTAACTCTCTCCAGCCCTTTGGAGGTCTTTGCAAAGAGAACCGCTCCTGAAACAGGGCGGTCCAAACGGTGGGCAACTCCCATAAAGACATTCCCCTTTTTATTGTCCCTGTTGGCTATGAAGGCCTTAAGAGTCTCACTCAGAGGCTCGTCATTGGTCTTGTCTCCCTGAACAATCTCTCCACTCCTCTTATTCAGAATAAGATAGTGGTTGTCTTCATAGAGAATCCTGGAGGAGATATCATTT
>CAMHRD010000210.1 GCA_946187365.1 uncultured Bacteroidales bacterium | reverse complement strand
TCGGAAGTGGAATAGGACCGCTGACGATAGCACCTGTAGCCTTTACAGTCTCAACAATCTTAGCAGCTGATTTGTCAACCAGTGCGTGATCATAAGACTTCAGTTTAATTCTAATCTTTTGGCTCATTTTTATAATTTTTTAAATTTCTTCTTTTAAATCCGGTTTATTCATCATCATCTGCAAGATGCACACCTGCCTTCTCAATAACCTCTTTTGCAAGGTTGGCAGGAAGCTCTGCATAGTGAGAGAATTCCATTGTACTTGTTGCACGTCCGGAAGAGAGCGTTCTCAGAACTGTCACATAACCAAACTGTTCTGAAAGCGGAACTTTTGCCTTAATAATTCTGGCACCGCCTCTTGAGTCCATATTGGTTATCTGACCGCGTCTCTTGTTGAGGTCTCCGATTACATCACCCATACTCTCCTCAGGTGTTACAACCTCCAGAGCCATAATAGGTTCCATAATCACAGGAGCTGCCTTGCGAGCTGCTTTGCGGAATGCCTGGCGGGCACAGATTTCAAATGAAAGCTGGTCTGAATCTACAGGGTGGAATGAACCATCCTTAAGAACAACCTTCATAGATGTAACCTCGTAGCCAGCCAAAACACCGTTTGCCATTGCAGCCTTAAAGCCCTTCTCAACGGCAGGGATGAACTCTCTAGGAACGTTACCACCCTTAACCTCGTCTACAAACTGGAGTCCTGTAACTCCCTCATCTGCAGGGCCAAGTTCTACAATGATATCCGCAAACTTACCGCGGCCTCCGGTCTGCTTCTTGAATACCTCTCTGTGCTGAACTGTCTGGCAGAGAGCCTCTTTGTAGTTAACCTGAGGTGCACCCTGGTTAATCTCCACGCCAAACTCTCTCTTAAGACGGTCTACCAGAATCTCAAGGTGAAGCTCACCCATTCCGCTAATGACGGTCTGACCTGTTTCAGTATCAGCCTTAACGGTAAAGGTAGGATCCTCCTCTGCAAGTTTGCTGAGTGCAATACCCAGTTTGTCCAGATCTCCCTGAGTCTTAGGCTCTACAGCCAGTCCAATAACCGGTGTTGGGAATACCATAGACTCCAGAACAATCGGATGGTTCTCAGCACATACGGTATCTCCTGTACGGAGATCCTTAAAGCCTACAACCGCACAGATGTCTCCAGCCTCAACAAACTCAATAGGGTTCTGTTTGTTGGAGTGCATCTGATAGAGTCTTGCAACTCTCTCTTTCTTACCGCTTCTGGTGTTGAGCACGTAAGAGCCGGAATCAAGTTTTCCGGAGTATGCTCTCATATATGCTAATCTTCCTACGAACGGGTCTGTAGCAATCTTGAATACCAGACCGCAGAAAGGCTCTGATGCTGAAGGTTTTCTCTCAACCTCAGAACCGTCCTTAGGGTTGGTACCAACTACGTTACCCTTATCCAGAGGACTTGGCAAATATCTAACTATTGCATCCAAAAGGAACTGCACGCCCTTGTTCTTAAAGGATGAACCACAGCAAATTGGAACAATCTGCATCTCAATGGTTCCCTTTCTTATTGCGGCAATTATCTCCTCTTTGGTAATAGTGTCCGGATCGTCAAAGTACTTCTGCATCAGAGCCTCATCAAACTCGGCTGCAGTCTCCAGGAGGTTGTTTCTCCAGGTAGCGGCCTCATCCATAAGCTCTGCCGGAACGTCCTTGACTTCAAAATTCACAAGCTCCTTGTTGTCTGCATCATAGTAAAGAGCCTTCATATCAATGAGGTCCACTATTCCAAGGAATTTATCCTCAGCACCAATAGGAATACAGATAGGAACTGCATGAGCCCCGAGCTTGTTCTTAATGTCATCTACAACCGCCATGAAATCTGCACCAACACGGTCCATCTTATTCACGTAAGCGATCTTAGGGACATTGTACTTATCTGCCTGTCTCCAAACGGTTTCGCTCTGTGGCTGAACACGTCCTACAGCGCAGAATGTTGCTACTGTACCATCCAGAACACGCAGTGAACGCTCCACCTCAACAGTAAAGTCTACGTGGCCTGGGGTATCAATCAAGTTGATCTGGTAACTGTCACTGTTGTAGTGCCAAAATGCGGTAGTGGCTGCAGAAGTGATGGTTATACCTCTCTCCTGCTCCTCCACCATCCAGTCCATTGTGGCTGCACCGTCGTGAACCTCACCAATCTTGTGAGTCTTACCAGTGTAGTAAAGGATTCTTTCAGATGTGGTTGTTTTGCCGGCATCAATGTGAGCCATGATACCGATGTTTCTAGTATATTTAAGATCTCTAGCCATTTACGCTTGCTCCTTAAATACTAAAAACGGAAATGAGCGAATGCCTTGTTGGCCTCAGCCATCTTGTGCATATCCTCTTTTCTCTTGAAGGCACCACCTTCGTTATTATATGCTGCCATGATCTCCGCCGCTAACTTTTCAGCCATCGATTTGCCCGGTCTTTTACGAGCGTAAAGAATCATGTTCTTCATACTCAGCGAGATTTTTCTCTCCGGACGCACTTCCGTCGGAACCTGGAAGTTAGCACCACCCACTCTGCGGCTCTTAACCTCAATCTGCGGGGTTACATTTTCAAGTGCTTTTTTCCAAATTTCCATAGGAGCCTTGCCAGAATCTTTCATCTTCTCGCCAATCATGTCGATTGAATCATAAAAAATAGCGTAAGCGATACTCTTCTTCCCCTGCAACATAAGGTTATTCACGAATCTTGTTACCATAACATCGTGATACTTAGGATCTGGAAGTAGAATCCTCTTTTTAGGCTTTGCTTTTCTCATT
>CAMHRD010000209.1 GCA_946187365.1 uncultured Bacteroidales bacterium | reverse complement strand
GTATTTGGTTGCACTGCAATAGCAACACCGGCATTTTCTCAAAATACCAAAAAGAGTAAAAAGGAACTTTTGAAAGAGAACGAGCAACTGAGAAAGACCATAGATTCTCTTTTGAATCTCCTTGGAGATGAGATTGAAGTGTCAGATACCACAACCGTGGGAGATACCATCAACCCGGGCACCAACGGGTTTCTGAACCCTGAGTTTTATGAGACCGCTCCGGGAGAAAACCAGGATACCCTCCTCACCCTCTGGTACTTACAGAGACAGGCCGCTATGGCAAAAACCATAGGAGAAGATGTGCCGGATATTGAGAATGCAAACTACACATCAGATATTCCGGATGAAGTTTACATAGAGAACATCAAGAGGATGAACTCTTACATTCCTGTTCCATACAACAGCATTGTCAGAAACTTCATTATTCTATACACGGAGAAGATGCCTAAGAGGGCAGCCAACATCCTGGGACTCAGCACCTATTATCTTCCTATCTTTGAGAACATCTTTGACAGTTACGGCCTCCCTAAGGAGCTCTCCGCAATGGCCATCATAGAGTCTGCACTCAACCCGTTTGCAGTCTCCAGAGCCAACGCCAAAGGAATGTGGCAGTTCATCTATTCTGCTGCAAGACAGTATGATCTGGACATTGACTCCTACGTAGATGAGAGATTTGATCCGGAAAAGAGTTGTGACGCAGCGGCAAGATATTTAAGAGACGCATATCAGATCTTCGGAGACTGGGCCCTTGCAATCTCCTCATACAACTGCGGTTCCGGCAACGTGAACAAAGCCATCAGAAGGGCTGGCAGCAAAGAGTTCTGGGACATCTACCCATACCTTCCAAAGGAGACCCGCGGATATGTTCCTTCATTCATTGGAGCCCTCTATCTGCTCAAGTACTACAAGAACTACAACATTGTGCCTGAGAAGGTTGGAATGCCGCCTCACGTAGACACCTTTATGATTCACAAGAACCTTCATTTTGAGCAGATTTCAGAGGTTGTAGGTATTCCTTTGGATGAGATCCGCCAGTTGAACCCTCAATATCTTCACGATATAATTCCGGGTACCTCACAGGGTATGATTCTCCGTCTCCCATACAACTACACCGTACCGTTTGTAGATAACGAGAAGACCATCTACAGTTACAAGGATTCCATCTACTTCAACCCAATTGTTTACAACAAGTACAAAGAGGCTCAGAGTGACAGCAGAATCATCTACCACAAGGTTCGCAAAGGTCAGACATTGGCCTCTATAGCAAAGCGTTACGGAGTTACTACTGCACAGCTTAAGAAGTGGAACCGTCTTGGAAAGAACAGCGTTAAGCCTGGAGAGACACTTGCCATCTACCGTAAGGAGGCATCTACTTCACATAACACGGCAAAGAGCAGCAACAGCGGCGGCGGAAGCAAGACTCCTGCATCCGGAGGCAACTACGGCACTTACACCGTCAAAGCCGGTGACACACTCTACGGCATTGCCAAAAAGCACAATATGAGCCTCAATGACCTGCTCAAGATTAACGGACTTACAACCAAGTCCAAGATTCACGCCGGCAAGAAGCTCAAAGTGAAGAAGTAAGGAGCCGTTAAGCATAGCAAGTTAGCAGAACACGCTAGCAAAGAACAGTAATCATATTATGCTTAGGACAGTCAGAATTATTCTTGCCACAATCTTCTTTGTTGGAATTACCCTGTTGTTTCTGGACTTCAAAGGAATCATCCACCCGTATTTAAGTTGGATGGCAAAGGTCCAGTTCCTGCCTGCACTGCTTGCCCTCAACCTTATAATTGTTGGAGTACTGATTATTGTAACTCTCATATTCGGAAGGATTTACTGCTCCATAATCTGTCCTCTTGGCATACTGCAGGATATCTTTGGATGGATTGGACGCAGGTTCAAGAAGAACCGTTACACCTACTCCAAGCCTAAGAACTGGTTAAGATATACCGTCCTTGCTCTCTTTGTAATTGCCATACTTGCAGGCATCAACTCCTTTGTCGCACTGCTTGCACCATACAGCGCCTACGGAAGAATTGCACAAAATATTTTCTCTCCTGTTTCACTTTGGGCGTTTCATAAAGAGATTTATATCAGGTCAATAGGAACCTTTGCCATTGCAGCTGTTACACTGATTATCATAGCAGTTCTGGCCTTCAGAAACGGCAGAACCTGGTGCAATACCATCTGCCCGGTAGGAACAATTCTGAGTTTCTTTTCAAGGTTCCCGCTCCTCAGACCGGTCATCAACACCAGCAAGTGCGTCAACTGCACACTCTGCGCAAAGAAGTGCAAAGCCTCCTGCATAAACACCAAAGAGCACAAGATAGATTTCTCCAGATGCGTTATGTGCGGAGACTGCATCAAGAACTGCCACAAAGGCGCAATCTCCTACACCACAAAACGTTACCCGGCCCCTGTGCAATCCACTCAGCCGTCTCAGCAGACAGCTCATCCGGTACAGAATCAAGATATAACTGAAACGAATCAACAAAAATCTATCGGGAAGACAAGTATTGAAAATCAAGAAGAAGAGAATAGCGGTATGGAGAGAAGATCTTTCCTGGTTATTGCAGGAATGATGGTGACAGCTGTTGCAGCAAAGACAAGAGACAAAGAGCTTCCGCCAATCATCAAGAGAGAAACCGTTAAACGTGAAATAGAACTTGTTCCTGCTGGAGCAGTTGGCATTAAGCACTTTACAGAGCACTGCACCGCCTGCCAGTTATGCGTTTCCGTCTGCCCTAACAAGGTGCTGAAACCATCGGGGAACATAATGACTCTGATG
>CAMHRD010000208.1 GCA_946187365.1 uncultured Bacteroidales bacterium | reverse complement strand
ACAGATAAAAACACTGGATCAGATAGAAGAATACTTCATTCTATGGGAGCAAAGAACACCCCATACCCGGATTATATTCCTCTCTTTGTCTCCATGGTTGAAGACGAATCTCTTAACTCTGAGCTCAGAATTGTTTTGGCAGATGTGCTCGGCTGGTATGAATACTCTTACAAGAAGAGTGATGTGTTAAAGGAAATTAAACGTATGCTCTCTAATCCTTCCTTTGACGCAACAATGCGTAACTCTCTGAATATGAAAACCTCTCTCCGCGATGTGCTGATTAAGAATCTTCACAGGTTGGAGAAGGATTAGTAGAGTTCTGCGAGCATGCAGCGGGCGCTTCCGCCGCCGGCGGTCTCTATGGCGGTGAGTTCCGGAGCTACTATTGTGACATCTTCTTCCAGCAGCGCTATCTGTTCCTCTGTGAGTGAGCGTTTTGCTGTAGCGCTCATTATGAGGAGTTTGCGAGGACCGGCGTGGAGCTCAAGCATGTTGCCGGCAAACTGGTGCATCTGCTCAAAGGAGATTTCAACTATCTCTTTGTCATTCTCTTCCAGCAGTTCTATGAGGCGCTCTCTTTCATTGATGTCTGTAACGGAGTCCAAACAAACTACGGCAAAGCGGGTGCCTACGTGCATCATAACGTTGGTATGATAGATTGGCGTACCGTTCTCATCTTCAGCGTTGAAGAGGAAGTAGTCATAGTTGGTTTTTGAGGCCCATTTCTCCAGCACTTCTTCATTGGTTCTTGGAGATGCGCAGGCAAAAGCAAGGCGGTGTTCTCTGTCTAAAATCAGAGAGCCGGTGCCCTCTAAGAACTTCTCCTCTTTCTCGTAACCCGTTAAGTCAATGATCTTTTGGAAGTTCATTTTGCCCAAAACCTTGAGGAGTTTGGTGCGTTCTTTTCTGCGATTTGGGGCAAACATAGGGTAGAGTACGAGCGTACGTTCATCCTCTTTTGTGAGCGGATTTTTCTCAATGTGTGTTGAGAAGCAGTTGTTTGGGAAGATGGAATCCGGAGTGAAAGGTTCTTCTGTATCTTGAAGAACCTCAACCTCCACTCCGTTATCTCTTAAAAGTTTAACGTAGTTGTCAAACTCTGTAACAGCCTGCTGCTGAATCTTCTGTGCCTCTGTTTCACTTTCCGTCTTAACTTGGAAGGCGTTGTTTGCAGCGGTCTCTTCATTGAAGGCAAAGCGCACAGGCCTTACCATCAGAACTTTACCTGTGGTCTGCATTACTCCTCCATCTCCTTAATGGACTTGGCAATAATGGCAATGGCCTTACGGAGCTCAGCCTCAGTGATTACCAAAGGCGGAGCAAATCTTATGATGGTCTTGTGAGTTGGCTTTGCAAGCAATCCGTTCTCCATCATCTTAATGCATAGATCCCAGGCGGTCTTACCGTTCTTCATTGGTTTTGTAAGGACGGCATTCAGAAGTCCTCTTCCTCTAACTCCCACAATCATAGGTGATTTAATCTTTGCTATCTCCTCTCTGAAGATCTTTCCAAGCTTCTCTGCCTTCTGAGTAAGTTTCTCATCCTTTACAACCTTGAGGGCTTCAACAGCAACTCTTGCTGCAAGAGGGAAGCCTCCGAATGTTGAGCCGTGCTCTCCCGGTTTGATGTTGAGCATAATCTCATCATCTGCAAGGCAGGCGGAAACAGGGAGCACTCCTCCGCCGAGGGCTTTACCCAGGACTACAATATCCGGACGGATGCCGTCATGCATTGAGCAGAGCATCTTTCCGGTGCGGGCAATTCCTGTCTGAACCTCGTCTGCAATGAGCAGAACGTTGTGTTTGTGACAGAGGTCATAGCACTTCTTAAGGTACCCGTCATCCGGTACGTAGATGCCGGCCTCTCCCTGGATTGGCTCAACCAAAAAGGCGCAAACCTCCTTGCCGTGCTTCTCAAGGGCCTTCTCAAGGGCCTTTACGTTATTATAAGGTATGCGGATAAAGCCAGGGGTAAGCGGTCCGTAGTTCTCGTAAGAGCTTGGGTCATTACTCATCGTGATAACGGTAACGGTTCTGCCATGGAAGTTTCCGTTGCAGCAGATGATCTTTATCTTCTTGTTAGGTATGCCCTTCTTTACGACGCCCCAGCGTCTTGCCAGTTTGAGGGCGGTCTCAACACCCTCTGCTCCGGTATTCATCGGGAGTACGCGGTCATATCCGAAATAATCGTGAATATACTTTTCAAACTCGCAGAGTGCATCGTTGTAAAAAGCACGGGAGGTAAGGGAGAGCCTGTCTGCCTGCTCCTTGAGGGCCTTCACAATCCTTGGGTGGTTGTGTCCCTGGTTTACGGCAGAATAGGAGGAGAGGAAATCAAAGTACTTCTTGCCCTCCACGTCCCAAACGTAGATGCCCTTACTCTTTGTAAGCACTACCGGAAGCGGGTGGTAGTTCTTTGCTCCGTACTTGGACTCCATGTCCATATACTTCTTACTGAGGGCTCCCTTAACGGGTTTTACAGCCTTCTTTGCAGCACTCTTTGGTGCGGTTTTCTTGATCTGTGTAGCCATAATATTGTAGTTTTATCTCTATCTAACGGTGATTTTGCATCCCCAAAACTACTAAATTTTTGCAGAATAGAAAAGTATGATTATCTTTGCAACCCGCTTTTAACGGCGGAAAATAACATAAAAGTAAGATTAACAGTATTTTATGCCAACAATCCAACAATTGGTAAGGAACGGGCGCAAGAGAATTGTTACAAAGTCAAAGTCTCGCGCGCTTGATTCAAGCCCTCAGAAACGTGGAGTATGTGTACGTGTTTACACAACAACTCCTAA
>CAMHRD010000207.1 GCA_946187365.1 uncultured Bacteroidales bacterium | reverse complement strand
GATTCCGCCAATACTCAACATAAGCAGAGCACCTCTGGTTTATCCTCAGAAGTGCCTTATAAAAAAGTAATTACAACCAACAGCAAAAACAGATGAGCACCCTCTATACCGTACTTATAGCCGTTCTCATTTTGGGAGTTTGCATATTCGGATTATGCTTCAACATAATCTTCAAAAAGGACGGCAAGTTCCCGGACGGTGAAATTGGGCGCAACAAAGAGCTCCGCAAAAGAGGCATCATCTGTATGAGAGAAGAGGATGAAAAGATATGGGGCAAGTCTGCCCATATACGTGTAACAAAAAGAGGCTCAAGGGTTAAGAGACAACCGGATGAGGAGTGCATTGGCTGCACAGAGAACTGTTCTCTCAAAGAGCTGTTAAAATAAAAAATGAAGAAGATATGGGTATTGTAGCAATAGTAGGAAGACCAAACGTAGGTAAGTCCACTCTTTTCAACAGAATGGTGGGGCAGAGAAAAGCCATTGTAGATGAGACGGCAGGAGTAACCAGAGACCGCCACTACGGAAAGTGCGAGTGGTGCGGCAGCCTCTTCTCCGTCATAGACACGGGAGGTTACACCACCAACTCAGATGATGTCTTTGAAAATGAGATACGTAAGCAGGTCCTTGCTGCAATAGAAGAGGCAGATGTAATCCTCTTTATGTGTGACGTTGCAACCGGTATCACAGATTATGATATGAGCATTGCAAAGATTCTCAGAAGATGTGACAAGCCGGTCATTCTTGCTGTTAACAAGGTAGATACTGGAGCCAAGATTTATGGAACCTACGAGTTTGCACGCCTGGGTTTGGGAGACCCAATCTCCATTGCATCTGCAAGCGGCGGCGGTACCGGAGACCTTATGGACCGCATTGTGGAGGAACTTAAGAAGTGCCAGCGCCTTACAGCCAACCAGGAGGAGCTTAACCTCCCTAAAATCACCATAGTAGGACGTCCTAACGTGGGCAAGTCCTCCATGACCAACGCCCTGTTGGACCAGGAGAGAAACATTGTTACTCCGGTTGCCGGAACAACCAGAGACTCCATCTCCACCCGTTACAACAAGTTTGGTTATGACTTCCTTCTCATAGACACCGCAGGTTTGAGAAAGAAGAACAAGGTCTCAGAAAACCTTGAGTTCTACTCCGTTATGAGGGCTATCAGAAGTATAGAGAGTTCAGATGTCTGCATACTTATGATAGATGCAACGGAGGGAGTTCAGGCCCAGGATATGAACATCTTCAACCTAATCCAAAAGAACGGAAAGGGTTGCGTCATTGTTGTAAACAAATGGGATCTCATTGAGAAAGAGACCCTTACAATGAAGAACTTTACACAGGAGATTCTGCAGAAGATTGCTCCGTTTACAGACGTTCCCATTGTATTTACCTCCGTCATCAACAAACAGAGAATCCATGATGTTCTCCAAAAAGCAATGGAGGTCTATGCAAACTACTCACAGAAAGTAGATTGGAAGGAACTCAATGATGCCCTTATGCCTATCATTGAGGAGCATCAGCCACCAATGTACAAGGGCAAAGAGGTAAAGATCAAATACATAACCCAACTCTCCACCTCCGTTCCATCCTTTGCCTTCTTCTGCAACCTCCCTCAATACATCAAGGAACCATACAGACGTTTCCTGGAGAACAGACTCAGAGAGAAGTTCAACTTCACCGGCTGCCCAATCAACATCTACTTCCGCCAGAAGTAACCCTGCTTTTCAAACGCTCCATCAACTGCCTCAAACAGCATAACTGCAAATTGTTTTGCCGTTATTGATATAATTATTTGCTCCTCTTCCGGAGAGATTTACGCAAAGAGGCCCTTCTTTGTTTATCCGGAAAAGAGACTGGAGCCTATGATGAAACCGATTGAAAAAGAGTTGGGAAAGAGAGAAAGCGTAAATAATTGTTATGGATTTGGGCCAAAAGATTCAATGTGAAATAGCTGCTGTAGGTAAGATTTTGATTCTTGAAAACTTAGCCGTATCAGAATATTTCACCATTCCATAACATCTTCAGGAAATCCAAGACATAGATAAGCTCAATGTCTCCGGAAGGCCTTGAAATGGGGTCGAGGGAAACAAGGATCAGTCGGCAATCCGGATGCTCTTCCTTGAATGCTTTCAGCCCGTTCTTATGGCGGGTCTTGACTTCCTCGCTGGACTTGATTTCAATCGCCACTTTTGCCTCTCCGATAATGGCGTCGACTTCCTGGCCATTATATGTGTGCCAATAGGAGATTTTCTCACGGCGGCGGTGATAACCGCGATATGCAATAATCTCCTGCATAACAAAATGCTCGAAAGCATGGCCAAAGTCATCCGAGCCTCTCCGGAGGTGGTGACGACCCATCAGGTAGTTAGCAAGCCCCACGTCAAAATAGTAGAACTTGGGGGCCTGGACCACTTTCCGCTTAACCACCTTGGTATAAGCGGGTATCTCGTAACCCATGAGGGTATCCTTCAGTATCTGATAGTATGCCTTAACGGTCTTTGCAGCCACTCCGCAATAGCTTGCGATGTTGGAATAGTTGATCATCTCACCATCGGAAATGGCGGCCGCTTCCATGAACTGTTCAAATGCTTCGACATCCTGGACGGCGGCTTCGTCACGGATCTCTTCCCTCAGATATACTTCCACGTAGCCTTCAAGACGATCTGTAGCATCATCCACGAGATAGTGGCGGGGGATCATTCCATTCTGCACAGCCTTGTCAATCTGGAAGTCTGTTACTTCCTTCCAGACCAACGGGTACAGTGTCCTGGGGATTGCCCTACCACCGAGTGTGTTGGCTCCGGAACGTTTCAACCTGCGTG
>CAMHRD010000206.1 GCA_946187365.1 uncultured Bacteroidales bacterium | reverse complement strand
GATTCCGCGCGGGCAGACCATTGTGCACTTTCCGCAGAACATGCAGTGAGACAATAGATTAAGAGCTTTCTCCTTGTTTCCGTTCTGAAGATTCAGAAGGGCGCTTCTGAGTGATGTCTCCTCAAATACGCCGGCACTGCAGGAGGCGGTGCAACTACCGCACGCCATACACTTGAGGGCATCGCTCTCAGTCTCAATGAGTTTAGAGAACAACTCCTTATCTCTCAGATCCAGATTGACTCTGGAACTTGGGCTTAAACCGAATCCAAAGTCTATCATCTCTTATTGAAGGTTTCAGTTATGTAATTGTCTATCTCCATAGCCGCACTTCTAGCCTCGTGCAGAGTGTCCGGCAGAGTCTTTGGACCCGTTGCCGCACCAGCAAAGAAGAGACCCTCAAGGTTGCTCTTTTGGAGAGAGAGCATAGTGTCTTTTGTGGAGAAGAACCCATCCTCTTCTACAGATAGATTCAGCTGATGTCCAACCTGATAGCCTGATTCGGAAGGTCTCATCCCTGCCATCAGAACCAGAGTATCCAGAGTTACTTTTATAGGTTTGCTGGATAGGGTATCCTCTGCCTTTACAAGCAACCTTCCCTCAGATGTCTCCGCAACCTCGGATACTCTTCCTCTTATAAATCTTATACCCATTTTCTGAGCCTTAAGATAGAGATCTTCGTAATGTCTTCCGAACATTCTCAAATCCATATAGAAACAGAAGACGTCCGCCTGAGGAAATTTCTCCTTAATGTGGCAGGCCTGCTTTACTGCAGTTGCACAGCAAACCTTGGAACAGGCTGGATTGCAGGCTTTTTCATCCCTAGATCCCACACAGTGAACAAAGCCAACCGCTTTGGGTTTCTTAATGGAGAAGTTGCCTTTGAAGTACTGCTCCAAATCTGCATTAGTTATTACTCCTTCATAAACACCGTAACCGTACTCCTCCTTCTTTTCCGCCTTGAAGAGGTCAAAGCCGGTAGCCAGAAGAACGGCATCTGCCAGAACGGTAATACCGTTGGAGAGTATTACGTTGTATGATTTATTCAGAATGTTTACGCTCTGTACCTGCGTGTCTGTGAAGTATTTAACTCCACCCGTCTTCTTAATCATCGCCTTGAGAAGATCCTCTGCCTTTAAACCATCGGGAAAGAGAGTATCCCATTTGGCCAAATGTCCGCCCAACTGCTTCTCCTTCTCTACTAGGATAACATTGTATCCCATCTTCACAAGGATGCCGGATGCTTCCAATCCTGCAGGGCCGCCGCCAATGATAAGTATATTGTTCTTCATAAGATTTATTTTAGACAATGTGGTTTTTCCGGTTCCCCGATATTCTTTCCGTTTTTGCCCAAATACTTTTTGGCTGGGTCGTACGGTATCCCCATTTTATCCAGAAGTGGCTCAACGCCAACCTGATGCGTCTGTAGTCCCAAATCCCAAGGGTCATATCCCATCACCAGTCCGGCCACCTCTTCGTAGGTGAATACGGGTATGCCGTGCCCGTTCTCTCCGTAAGTCTTTCCCTTGGTTTCTGCAATTACATACTGCCATCTGTCTAAGAAGTAGGGACATCCCGGACAGTTGGTGATAATCATATCCGGCTTGAAAGGCTCCATACTCTCAAACTTCTTGTAAGTATTTGACATTGAGTAACCTCTGTTGCCCTGGATAAGGTACTGACGGAATCCGAATCCGCAGCAGTGTCTTCTTTCTGGATAATCTACGATTTGACCGCCCCAGGCCTCAACCATACCCACCAGAACGTATGGATACTCTGCTCCTCCCACTCCCTTGGAAGGGAACATCTTTGAGTAGTGACACCCTATATGCTCCACAACTCTAAGCGGCTCTCCGGTCTTGACATTCACCAATTTATACTTGGATTTGGCTGCAATCTGATTGCGGTACTTGAAAATTAAATCGCTGGCGTGAACCAAAAACTTAGGTTTTGCAAACTCCAAGCGGCAGCTCTTCCAGAGATTGTCCGCTATTTTCTCCTGAAGTTCAGGATATTCCCTCCAGGTCTCCATAGTCTCGCAGTAGAGTCCGAATGAGGTAATGCAGGAGCAGACATAGTTCTCGTAACCATATTTTTTCATCAGGGCAAACTGACGGGCTATAATAGTCATAACCGTCTCCTGAGGAATGGTATCTGAGTGGTAGGCAATTCCTCCGCAGGTTGTATGGTGCTCAGTTTCAAATATATCCTTGCCTAATTTGTTGCGGGTAATATCCAAAAATGTGACTTCCGAAGCGGGGAAGAAACTCTGTCTTATGCAACTTCTTACATAGAAGTAGTGGTCTTCAGGAATCTCTTTCTGATAGTCCGCCCATATTTTCTTTTTGCCTTCGTAAATCATCTCTTAGTGGTTAAAGTGGGTGTTTTTACATTCGGAATAGACTTTCTGAGAAAACTCCTCCTCTGTAAGTCCAAGTTCCTCAGCTTTTTTCAGACCTGCGGCCCTTACGGCTTCCAGTCTGGCCGTTGCTCCCGTTATGTCGTATATTCTCTTGAGTTCGTCCAAATCTTTCTGAGGAATCTTTCTCATAGCCCCCGGGCCCTCTCCGTCCAGATTGCCGCCCAATCTTGCATAGAGGTCATCTATATGCTCTTCCTCCCATTTCCAAACCAATCCAGCCTCCTTATGCTCGTTGTACTTGAAGTTTCTTGGATAGACGCAGTATCCAAAGTTTAATACGTTATGGTTCAAATCTTTACAAAGAAGAAACATCTGTCTTCCCTTTTCAGATTCAATAAAGAACCCCGTCTCTATAGAGAGGTTTCTCAAAGCCATAATAATGAGACCTGCAGCGTTCTTTCTAGGGCATCTGG
>CAMHRD010000205.1 GCA_946187365.1 uncultured Bacteroidales bacterium | reverse complement strand
GGACGGAAAGAAGATGGTTCTGATTTCTCAAATTCCATACAACGGCTCAGTTGTAAACGGAAAGGATAAGTATGCAGACCTTCCTCTTACAACCGGAAAGATAATTACGGATGCAATGCACAAGCATTGGGACGAGTGGGTTGAGACAATTCCGCACCCGTTTGTTGCTGATTTTGATGGCAGTACATTCTCCAATATTAAAGACATTCTGGAGGGTGAACCTTACGAGTGCCCTTCCAAACCATTTGGCGGAGAGGAGCAGCTGGCATGGAGCCCGGACAGCAAGAAGATTGCATACTCCTGCAAGAAGATGACAGGATTGGATTATGCTGTCTCTACGGATTCAGATATCTACGAGTATAACCTTGAGAGCGGCAAGACAGTAAACCTTTGCAAGAGCGAGGGTTATGTTAGACCAAAGGTAAGATATGACGAGTCTCTTCAGTTCCAGGATGTTAACAAGACGGAGAAGGATGAAAATATGGGTTATGACACCAACCCTTCATACTCTCCTAGCGGAAGATATGTAAGCTGGCTCAGTATGGAAAGAGACGGTTATGAGAGTGACCGCAACCGTCTCTGCGTTCTTGATACCGTAACCAAAGAGAAAAAATATGTGACCGAGTCCTTTGAGAGCGGTGTAGATGACTATATCTGGGCAGATGATGCAACTCTTTATTTCTTAGGAGTTTGGCACGGTACAACTCAAATCTGGAGAACTAACCTGAGCGGTGAAGTTTGCGCTCTTACGGAGGGTGCTCATGATTATGCCTCACTGGGTATGGCAGACGGAAGCATAATTGCAAAGCGTCACTCCATCTCAGTTCCGGATGATATCTACTCTGTAGATCTTAATAACGGCCAGGCAACGCAGCTCTCATTTGAGAACAAACACATTTTGGACAAACTCACTCCGGGTAAGGTTGAGGAGCGCTGGACCAAGACAACAGACGGCAAGCAGATGCTCAGCTGGGTTATTTATCCTCCTCATTTTGACCCTTCTAAGAAGTATCCTACGCTTCTTTTCTGTGAGGGCGGACCTCAGTCTCCTGTAAGCCAGTTCTGGAGTTACAGATGGAACTTCCAGATAATGGCGGCCAACGGTTACATCATCATTGCTCCTAACAGAAGAGGTCTTCCGGGCTTTGGAATGGAGTGGCTGGAGGAGATAAGCGGAGATTACGCAGGACAGTGCATGAAGGACTATCTCTCTGCTATTGATGATATTGCAAAGGAACCATACGTAGCCAGAGAGCATCTTGGATGCGTTGGTGCAAGTTTTGGAGGTTTCTCCGTTTACTGGCTTGCCGGTAATCATAATAAGCGCTTTAAGGCATTCATTGCTCATGACGGTATCTTTAATGAGATGCAGCAATATGTTGAGACTGAGGAGATGTGGTTTGCCAACTGGGATCTTGGAGGAGCATTCTGGAGAAAAGATCTTCCAACGGCCCAGAATACATTTGCTCACTCCCCTCACATGTATGTAGATAAGTGGGATACCCCAATTCTCTGCATCCACGGAGAGAAGGATTACAGAATACTTGCTTCTCAGGGAGAGAGCGCATTCAACGCTGCAATCATAAGAGGCATTCCTGCAGAACTGCTGCTCTATCCTAATGAGAATCACTGGGTTCTGAAACCTCAGAACGGTATTCTCTGGCAGAGGACATTCTTTGAATGGTTAGATAAATGGCTGAAAACAGAATAAATAATTACTCCAGACCATTGGTAGCCTTTGCCGCCTGCATGGGCTGTGCCTTTTTTGGCGTTACCATGTTCTTCTGGGGGGCTATGCTGCCGGTTGTAAGAGAGAGTATTGCGGGAGCAGACAACTTTCCGTGGGTACTCACTCTGGGTATTATTGCAGGCACTCTTATCTGCGGAGCGGTAATGGACCGCTACGGTTACAAGTGGCTGCTTATTCTAAGTGCTTTGGCTCTTGCTGCCGGTCTTGCAGGTTTCATATTCCTTAATAACGCACTCTCTCTTTACATAAGCACCTTCCTTATAGGTGCAGGCGGAGGAGTTTTAAACAGTGAGACAATAGCCATTATTTCAGATATTTACGGAGATGATAAACGCGGAGCAATGCTAAGCATATTGGGTGCCTCATACTGCGTTGGCTCTCTCCTTTGGACCATACTCTGCCGTGTTCTGGTTGCAGATTACACTCTTCTTATGAGGTGGTCTGCCGCAGTAATAGCCCTTCTCTCAATCTGCTTCATTTTCATACGCTTTCCAAAGGCAAAACTTGCAAAAGGGGAGGGCTCTTCCATTTTAAAATCCTTCTCTCTGCTTAAGTATCCTCTGCTTGTGATGGTGTGCAGCATGCTCTTTTTTCAGGGAATTCTTGAGGCTATAAGCGCCAACTATTCAACCTCTTACTATGTAAACACAGAGAACGGAATAGGCCTTAATCTGGCGCTTACCGCCCTTATCTTTATGACGGTGGGTATGGCTGTAGGAAGGTTTACTCTTCCTCTCTGCATGAAGGTGGGAGGCAACAAAATCTCTCTCTACCTCTTTATGGCCATAGCATTTGCGGGCGCTCTTATTCAGTACATTATACCGCACAGCATATTGGGAGCCTTTATCTCAATGACTCTCATAGGATTCGGTACGGGAGTAACCGCACCCGTGGTATTCAGTTACCTTGGGCAGGTATTCAAGAGATACTCCGGAATTGCAGTTTCACTCTCAGTAGTTGTTGCCCAGATAGGTATGCTTATAGGTAATTTCCTTGTTGGAAACTCTTTATGCCGGAAAGGTTAGAGAGGGGAACTTTCCACATATTCCCTATAATTATGTGCGTTGTTATTGTACTGGTAGTTATACACTTAG
>CAMHRD010000204.1 GCA_946187365.1 uncultured Bacteroidales bacterium | reverse complement strand
CTATGCCTGTCACCTGCCCAACCTTCAGGCCAATGGCATTGATGCCCGCACCGCCAGTGAGTCGGAACGCGACAATCGTTTCTCTTTCGATGAGCGCCGCAACCTCACCGTTGGAATGGAGATGGTGCTGTCGTCGTCGTGGATTAATGAGGCGGTGATGGTGATGGACAAGAAGACGCAGGGTGAGTTTAACTACAAGGAGGGAGACTCCGAGGGGTTTGTAAATCTGGCTCTGAAGATAGCAGACGTGGAAGTTTCCGGCTTTTTTACGGAGACTCAAAACTATATTAAAGTATCTTTGCGTTCTAAAGGTGCGGTATCTGTAAACGCCCTCTCCAGAAGGTTTTTCAACGGAGGCGGCCACGAGCGGGCAGCCGGCGGCAGAATTTACATACCGGTGGAGCAGGTGGAGGAGTACTTTGAAAATTCTCTGGAGAGCTTTCTGAAGGAGATAAACGGCACACCTTTTGATACTAAATGAGACTGTTTATGAGAAGATATTTGCTTATTCTGACGGCTGCGGCCTTTGCGGTTCTCTCCTGTGACAAAGAGGACCGTAAGAACACATACGCCAGTCAGGAGGCGGCAATTGATTCATACGTAGCGGGTTTCAGTACGGAGAACAGGGTTGTTTACCGCAAGGGTGCTGTGAGAGTGGTACTTCAGGAGGGAACATCCATAGATACTTTAAAGAAAGGAGATTCCCTCTATTTCTACTTTAGCGGCTACACCTTCAGCCATGGAAAGGGCTCTCTCTTTGCAACTAACGTTGAGGGTCTTCCAAAGAAGATTAAGTATGGAAGTGATCCTCTGATTGAGGGGCTTAAGAACGGACTTGAGGGGATGAGAGTTGGAGAGAACGGTTACATAATCTTCTCAGGCCAGTACGGTTACGGAAACCAGATTATGTTCAACATACCAAAGATGACTCCGCTCCTCTTTGATATCACTATTTATAAGATAATTAAGAACAATTAGATATAATGAGCAAGAGTAGCTATTTATTTATGGCTTTGGCGGTTACGGTACTCTTTTCCTGTGCAAAGGAGAAGGAGGAGAGCAACAGGGAGATACAGGAGACCATTCTGGATGCCTATATTCAGACCCATTGCCCCAATGCCACAAAACTTCCTTCCGGTCTTACCATCATAAATTTTGAAGAGGGTGCCGGAATCAAACCGGGAGATTATGACGGAATTTACATTCACTACAGTACATACGATTTAGGCGGAACCTGCCAGAGCACAACGGATTCCGTTCAGGCCCGCATGCTTGGAACGTACGATCCTGCAATCTATTACGGTCCTTCTATTTTTGTATTGGACGGAACCGTTACCAAGGGTATGACGGAGATTCTTATGAAGATGAACAAAGGGGCTTCTGCTACCGCAATAATTCCGCCGTGGCTAACCGTTGCATCAAATACAAATTCCTCAAATTATACAGGGGGGAATGGAACTGGACAACAGAGTCAGGTAAGTATGATCTACTCCATTAAGGCCGGTGTTGTAATAGATGATGTGGAAAAGTATCAGATAGATTCTATTGAGAGTTATATAAAGAAGAACTTTGATCAAAAAATAGATTCAACCGCATACGGTTATTACTTCCGCAATTTTGTTCATACAAGTGGCATTCCGGCAGCGGATACCATTGAGGCCAGTACTCCTGTAAATGTTTGGTATATAGGTCGTTTGCTGGACGGATATGTGTTTGATACCAACATTGCAGACACTGCAAAGAAGTATAAGATTTACGATTCATCAAATGATTACGAACCTTTGAGTGTTAAGATGACGGCGTCTTGGGAGGAGATGGCAAAATACTCTACAAACTCCGGAGAAAGTACTACCTCCCAGGATGAGAGCTCTCAGTCATACGTTCCGGGTTTTGCCCGTGCACTTAAGAGTATGACCTACAAGGACAAGGCAGTTGCAATCTTTATGTCCGGTCTGGGTTACGGCTCTCAGGGAAACATGGAATCCGGTAAGGGTGTTCCTGAGTATGCAATGCTGAGGTTTGATATTTGGATGGGACGTTCATCAGACAACAAGTTCCCTCCTACAAAAGATTAATCTCCTTAAGTGATGGAAAATAAGAGAGAAAAAGAACTGGCAGCCTTTTCAAGGTTGCTGGACGTTATGGATACGCTCCGTGAGAAGTGTCCGTGGGATCATAAGCAGACAATGGAATCTCTTAGGCCTCAGACCATTGAAGAGACCTACGAACTTACGGAGGCAATCCAGATGGGAGATCTTCATGAGGTAAGTAAAGAGCTTGGAGACCTTCTTCTGCACATTGTCTTCTACGCAAAAATTGGAAAGGAGAAGGGGGAGTTTGATATTGCAGATGTCTGCAACCGCATCTGTGATAAGCTTATATACCGCCACCCTCACGTTTACGGAGAGGTTGCCGTTAAGGGGGCAGAGGAGGTTATTAAGAACTGGGAGCAGCTCAAAACCAGAGAGAAAGACGGAAACAAGAGCGTGCTGAGCGGTGTTCCCAACTCTCTGCCTAGTATGATTAAGGCCTACAGAATTCAGGACAAGGCTCGTGCAGTGGGGTTTGACTGGGAAAAGAGAGAGGACGTATGGGACAAGGTCTATGAGGAGCTGGGTGAACTTAAGGAGCAACTCTCTAAGGATGATAAGGTTGCATCTGAGAAGGAGCTGGGAGATTTTATCTTCTCCGTGGTGAATGCAGCCCGTCTGTATGATCTTAATCCCGATAGTGCACTGGAGAGTACCTGTGCAAAATTCCGCCGCCGCTTTGATTATCTGGAGCAGAAGACAATCAAGCAGGGGCGCAGCCTCAAGGATATGACTCTGGAGGAGATGGATAAGATTTGGGATGAGGC
>CAMHRD010000203.1 GCA_946187365.1 uncultured Bacteroidales bacterium | reverse complement strand
GAAGAGGAGAGAGCCCGTGCCGCTGCAATGGGTTACCCGGATCCTATCTGCAAAGACAAGGCTGCTACGGATGCAAACTACAATGCCGGAGTTAAGTTTGTGATGGACCATCTGGACCATTTTGAGCTCTTTATGGGAACTCACAATGAGGAGAGTAACCACCTGTTGGCCAAGCTGATAGATGAGAAGGGTCTGGCTCATAATGATCCTAGAATCCACTTTGCCCAGCTGCTTGGAATGAGTGACAACATCTCCTTCAACCTTGCTCACGAGGGTTACAACGTTACCAAGTATGTACCATACGCAAAGGTTAAAGATGTGGTTCCTTACCTTGTAAGAAGAGCAGAGGAAAATACCTCAGTTGCAGGGCAGACAGGGCGTGAACTATCTCTCCTTCAGAAGGAGATGAAGAGGCGTAAAGCTAATAAGTAATTGAGTAGGACAAACCGCTGGGGCTAGCTCGCGCGAGCAACTTACTTGATATTCAGCGTTTTTGACGGTTGAATACGGCTTATGTAGTGAGCCGGAATAAGCAGTATAATCATAAGCGCCGCAAAGCAGATTACGTTTGCCAGAACAACCGTCCACCAGGAGATATCTA
This sequence comes from uncultured Bacteroidales bacterium, assembly GCA_946187365.1. Taxonomy (GTDB): domain Bacteria; phylum Bacteroidota; class Bacteroidia; order Bacteroidales; family UBA932; genus Egerieousia. The sequence continues at coordinate 2,264 of CAMHRD010000203.1, read as the reverse complement.
TAGGCACATAACTTATAAAGTAGTTGTCCGGGTTAAGGTGCAGGAACTTAAAGTGAGACTGCAAAAGGCAGAATGCTATTCCAATAACGTTACCTAAAATAAGACCGTAAAATACTGTCTTGGAACATTTTGCAAGGAAGACTCTCTTTATTCCGGAATCCTTCATTCCCAGTGATTTGAGAACGCCAATTGAGGAGATGTTCTCAAAGAGTATAATCAGAACGCAGGAGACCATATTGAACCCGGCAACTGCTATCATCAGTATCAATATGATGAGAACGTTCATATCCAGCAGTTTAAGCCAGTCTATAAGATGACCTAAATCTTCATATACTCCGCTCACTCTTACCGCATATCCCTCATCCGGAATACCTTCATAAACCAGTTGAGATATCTGATTGCGTCTCTCTCTGAAGAGTTTTTCAGAGTGGTCATTGAAAAGAATCTGGTAGTTGCTGCACTCATCCTCATCCCAGCCGTTAAGCTTGTTAATCAATGCCTTGGAACAGATTAGATAGAGTTTGTCATAGTTCTCCAACTGTGCGGAGTAGATACCGGATATTGTAAGACGCCTCACCCTAACCTCAGATGAGACAAAGTAGACGGTTATCTTATCATTCAAAGAGAGGGAGAGCATATCTGCAACTCTCTTGGAGGTAAGTACCTGGGCCTCCTCCTCTGCAACGGATGGAACCGTTCCCTCCAACATGCTGCTTTGAAGGAAGTTCCAGTCAAAGGTGGAATCCACTCCCTTGAGCACCACTCCCTGAATCTGATCAGATGTCTTAATCATTGCGGGACGGAGAGATACTCCCTGAATGCTTTTAACGTATGGAAGATTGAGAATCTCCTCTCTGTTTGGAAGAGCCCCCAACTTCATAACGCTCAAGTCTGAAAAGCCGTAACTTCCGGCAGGAGACACTGTTACATCTCCCATAAAGCCGGTCATCTTCTCTTTAAGTTCATAACGGAATCCTTTGGAGACGGCAAGCGCAATGATTATAATAAGGATGCTTATTGCTACTGAGATTATTGCAATGATATTGCCAACGGAGCCGAGCCCTTTGCCCTCTCCGTTACCCAACCTCTTTGCAATAAACCAGCTAAGTCTCATCTATGAGAAATTTTACTAAATTTGTCTTCCCAAAACCAAACTGCGGAAATAGCTCAGTTGGTAGAGCATCAGCTTCCCAAGCTGAGGGCCGCGGGTTCGAGTCCCGTTTTCCGCTCTCCAAAACTAGTCAGAAACAGGCCGTATTGCCAGACCTAAATGACGTAAGGTGTAGCCCCAACGCTTCTCTTTTGAACTGAACCATACAATGTTAGCATAACAAGGAGCGTCATCAGCTTTCTTTGCTAAAAGAGAAGATGTCCAATAATACCCTTCATCTGTAGCCCAGAGAACATCCTCGTAACGCTGACCGGTAACAGGCAAAAAAATACTGTTTCCGTTTATTCTGCTTTTAACATTATATCCGCCACTGTTTCCATTTAGAGTTACCCAAGACCAATCACACTTCTCCAAAAGATCATTTAACTCATCAACCGTTGGCATGCGCCATTTATTTCCGTATGTAATACTTGCAATGTCATCAGATGGTTCTAGAATTGTCTTGTTGTCAACCTTACCAAACTCGGTATATCTATTATATTTTGTTAGATTTCTGTAGTCTCCTCCGGTACACCACTTGTATTTATCCAAGTCGTAAATAGATTTCACGGATGTCTCTCCCCATGCATAGTAAGCGCCAACGCTTTCAGGCCTATCGGCGCCTATGTTACGGTCTGCCCATTTGACAGACAAACCCAAATCAACCATTGTCAATGAACGCACAGAAACACGGCAACTGGCACTCTTTCCTTTATACTTAGCAGAGATAGTGGCAGAACCGGTTTTTTGTCCTGTTACCACTCCCCCCTCATTTACAACTGCTATAGATGAATTAGATGAAGACCACTCTAATTTCTGCCCTAAAGCAGGCAATCCAGAAATGTACACTTTAGGCTCTAACTTAAGGGATTCATGGATGGCCAGATTGATCTCTGTAACATCAAATTCCACTGAAGTCATAACATTATCTTCATCATTCTTGGAACAGCTGACACAAATCAGCAACATGAACAGGATTGAGAACTTGTAGAAATTTTTCATCAAATAGTACGGTTAAACGATTGCAAATTATAAATAAACATTCAATTATCCAAGTTCTTTATTCCGCAACGGTTTTCTTGTAGATTTCGTACTGGGACATAACCTTTTTAGG
>CAMHRD010000202.1 GCA_946187365.1 uncultured Bacteroidales bacterium | reverse complement strand
GAACGTTAGATGCTGAAAACGCGGGGTTTACAATCTTTCCGTCTTGTATGTCGCTAAAGTAGAAGGTATCTCCGGTAGGGAGGGTGACGCTGTAGTAGTACTGGTTTAAAATCATCACCACTCCAGAAGCCTGCTCATTGTAAATCTGCTCTGCGCTTTTCTCTCTTTTACAGCCGTAAAATGCTGTAAGAGACGTAACTAGTATAATTATCCCGATGCGGAATCTCTCAAAAAAACAGCTCATAATACAATCTATTAACAGCAAACTTGCAAGCAAATTTGCTGCCAAATAGATAAACCGGAAGCAAGAAGCTTGAATCTAGAAACTTCTTCCGTAACTCATCCAGAACTCCTCCTCCATCTTCCTCCACCTCTTAACGCCTTCCTGGTAAATCTTGGCGGTAACGGCATCTCTCTCTTCTGCCGTACTCTTAGCACCTAACTTTGCAACCTCCTCAAAAGCAAGCTCTTCTACAGCCTTTATCTCAGAAGCTACACGGTTTCTGGATTTCTGCCAGGCTACCGTAGCAAGGCGGTTGGCCTTTCTGAACTGCCAGAGTATGCAATCTTCTCTGTACTCTTTCTGGCCGCAGAAATCAAAAGCAACAGGAAGGGATGTAGCTCCTGCAAATATTGGAATACGAGGGCTTTCCGCAGGGTTGTCCACTGCGTACCAGAGTATGCCGCCAACTGCATCCGGAAGCCAGGATCTTAGTTGGAGCACCGTTGAGTATGAGCACCAGGCTACTGCCAGGGTTCTGGAGAACTCTACCGTTCCCGGAGCAATAGTATTCAATGTGTTGCGGGTATCTGCTGTAAGCCACGGATTTGCAACAGGGCTGGTCTTTTTGTAGGCCGGTTTGTCTCCCTTTGCAGGCACCTCAATCAGCCAGTTACTGCACATATCAAACTGTGTTCCTTCAAAGGTGTTGCGGAAGAGCTCCATTACCTTTCTAACGTCCACCTTTTCATCCGGTTTAACGGAGAAGGGGAGTTCTTCCATATCGTATGTAAGACCAAGTGACGGAGCCAGCGTGGAGAGAACGTAAAAGTCTCTTTCTCTGAAGTTTTTGCCGTCTCCATAATTTCCGTGATATGCTTTGTAGAACTTGAACTCTCCCTCTCCATCCCAAAGTCCATACTCCAGAGCCACCTTCTCCACATTCTTTGATGCCATAAAGTGGTCTTTGTCTTTGAGGTCTATCTTGCCTATTCTAGGGATGTTAGCAGATATGGATACGTGGTCGTCCGGCACTCTCTGAGCTGCCCAAACCGCTCCCTTTTTATCCTTTCCGCACCCCACAATCTCAAAGCACCACACCTCTTTCTTGTCTGCAACCGTAAGGCACTCTCCGCCGTCTCCGTAGCCGTACTTCTCTGCCAATGAGCCCATTAGCTTAATCGCATCACGTGCGTTATCACACCTTTGCAGCGCAATCCTTGCCATCTCCTCAATCATAAGCATACCGTTTGGATTCTTAAGAGTATCCGGCCCGGAGAAGGTTGTCTCTCCAATTGCCACTTGCTTCTCATTCAGAGATGGATAGCCGGTGTTCAGATAGGCGTATGTATGGCGTGCCTGCGGAATCTCACCCGTGCAGACTACTCCAACCGTATCTCCCTTAAATCTTGTTCTTCTTATTCCCCGATAGACTTTCTGCACCTCACCCTTTTTGTGATCTGCTGCCTTTTCTATTGATATCCAGGTGTGTGACACGCCGTCACAGGTGTGAGAAGTTATCACAGACCCATCCGTAGATGCCAGTCTTCCCACCATAATGCTGGTGCACTCCTGTCCTGTTTCATAATCCTGCTGTTGAGCTAAACCGTTGGTAGCCACTGCCAAAGCCGCCACCAACCCCAAAATGAACACTGCTCTTTTCATAAAATTGTCCCAATCCCCCTTTTTAAAAGTTAATAAGTTTACGTCAAAGGTAGTGTTTTTGTTAGAGTTTGGTTCTTACTCTTCAACTGTGCAAAGAACAGGGGAGGGCACAAAAACGGGAGAATTATAACTCTAGTATCTCTGAAATAATGGGATAGTTTTTTCTAAGAAGATGGATAGTAGTGGAATCATGGCAAAAGCTTAATTCCTCTATATAGCATCTAAATATGCTTTTTAAATTATCCCTTTTGTTCAACGATAATCGGTCATAGCTCCTTATAAAAGATTCTTCTCCCAACGAACATAAAGTGTTAATAATCATTTCTGCATGAATTGCAGAAACTGTTTTATCACAAAAACTATAAGAAAGGAATGTGTCAATTTGGGCAGTGTCTCTATGTTTTATAATCTTGTGGTATGATTTACAATAATCGTATAGGTGTTTTTCTTTAATAAGTTCTCGTTTAAGTCTATCTGGTATATCGCTACAAAAACAGTTACATGAATAGCATAGGACAAATAAACTTATTATTCTTATCGACCTACCTATTCTATTATTGACAGTTTTCCATACTTTACTTGAGTACTCCATGGTATGTATTTTTTAAGTCCCCGTCTATCAGGTACATTTTCTGTTCTAGTTTTTATAATAATACTGTAGATTGTTTCCCACTCCTTTTCTCTCTGTGTAGGATTATTACCTTTCAATAAGGTTACACAACCATAGCTTAAATTTCCTGGGTGGAGATTATAACCACTTCTTTTTTCCCCGAAAGAATTGATTTCTCCCTTTCTGTCATCGACTTTATCGTATGGATATTTGTCCACAGGATCTAAAACTAAGAAATGATCTCGTCCTTTTTCTGTGTTTCCTTTATTCTCAAGAATACTGTATTCTCCAGTAGAAATTGGTAATTCCTTTTCGTCTGTTTGATAAACTATTTTATTCTCTTTTGTATCATAATGCCCTCCCGTAAATACATCT
>CAMHRD010000201.1 GCA_946187365.1 uncultured Bacteroidales bacterium | reverse complement strand
CTGTATCCTTGCGTTAATCGTAAACGTATTTTTAGTTTTCTTCCTGCTCATTGGATTGGCTTCCGCATTCTCCTCTTCAGATTCGGACGCTGTGCAGGTATCACCTAACACCATCCTTACCGTAGATCTCACCGCCAACCTGGGAGAGAGAACTCAGGAGGGAATGAGTATGGATATGGGCGCTTTGACCGGCCTTATCAGTATGCCTAAAGGCGGTCTTGGTATTTATGATGCAACCAGAGCCTTAAAGAAGGCCGCAAATGACAAGAACATAAAGATGGTCCTCATTAAGGGAGGAATGGAGTCTGCCACCTCCATACCGCTTCTTGAGGAACTCAGAGAGGCACTTGTGGAGTTTCACGATAGTGGCAAACCAGTCATCTCATACTCAATGAACTACAGCCAGGCAGACTACTATGTTGCCAGCATGGCAGATAAGGTTTACATGCACAAAGACGGTCTGGTTCAGTTCACCGGAATCGGAGCGGATATGCTCTTCTTTAAGGACTTGGGAGATATGCTGGGCGTTGAGGCACAGCTTATCCGCCACGGAAAGTTCAAGGCTGCTGCAGAGCAGTTTATCAAAAACGACATCAGCCCGGAGAACCGCCAGCAGAATATGGAGATGCTCTCTTCAATGTGGAATACAATGGCCTCCGCAATCTGCAAGAGCAGAGAGATTGATCCGGTGGTTTTCAATGATGCGGTAGATAACCTTACACTTGTAGACCCTGCCTCTTTGGTTGAGGCACGCCTTATAGACAAAGCCGTTACAAGTGAGGAGATTGCAGAGGAACTCTGCCAGCTTACCGGCGTAGAGAAGGAGAGTGACCTAAAGTATATCTCACTTGCAAAATATGCCAAGACAGCACCTCTCTCCTACAAGGGAAAGAAGAAGGTTGCAGTCATATATGCTAACGGAGAGATTTTAACAGAGGGAGAAGGCCTCACCTCATCCAAGTATGTTCCTATCATTAAGAAGGTTAGAAAAGACAAGACCATAGATGCTGTAGTTCTCAGAGTAGACTCCCCGGGTGGAGACGCACAGGCAGCAGAACTTATAAGAGAGCAACTGGAACTCCTTGCTAAAGAGAAACCTATAGTTGTAAGCTTTGGAGAGTATGCCGCCAGCGGCGGATACTGGATCAGTGCAGGAGGAAGCCATATCTTCTCAGACAAGGCAACCCTTACCGGTTCAATAGGAGTCTTCTCACTTGCATTCAACTATGGCAAAGGACTTAAGAAGCACCTTAAGATTAACCCGGTATCACTGGGAACTCACAAACACTCCACAATGGGTACCGGAATGAAACCTCTGGACGATGCAGAAATTGCTTATATGCAGAAGTTTGTAGAGCAGGTTTACACTCAGTTTGTAGGCATAGTTGCAGACGGCAGAAAGATGAGCGTTGAGCAGGTAGACTCCATTGGCCAGGGAAGAATCTGGACCGGAGAGCAGGGAGTAAACGTTGGTATTGTTGATGAGATTGGAACACTCAACGACGCAATGGATTACGCTGCATTCCTCGCATATTCAAAGGATTATGAGGGTGAAGACGCGGTAGAGGCAATGAAGACAGAGGGCTACAAAGTGGTTGAATATCCAAGAGTTAAGAGCCAGTATGAGAGCCTGATGGAGATGTTCGGGGGAAGTACTTCAGAGTCCGATGCAATCCTCAAAAAGATTCTCACAGAATTCCAGGATGCAAAAGGCGTAAAGACCTACGCCCGTTTACCTTATACCTTGGTGTTCAATTACTAAAGTAATTTGATTTCTATAACGGAGAGGGTGCTCTCTGTAAGTTTGCAGCCGTCGGTTATCTCAACCGGCGGTATGCTTATTATAGTGCCACAGGCATCTTCAAGAACAGGAACAACGGGTTTGAAGAGGGTATCTATCTTCTTGGAATTGAGGAAGTCTGCAACGCTCTTGCTGCCTTTAAGGCCGAACGGTGAGAAACGGTTTCCCTCTTTTGAAAAACGTAAACGCAGAGGAAACTTCACCTTTGCCTCATCCAAAAGTAGCACTCCCCTCTCTCTTTTTATCTGCTTTGGAACCTCTTGCAACCTCTTAATGCTCAGCCTGTAAGGAGGAAAGTCAAAGGCACCTTCATCTGAAATCTCAATAACTTCAGAGTTATTAACTTTCAAAAAGGAGTTGTCATAAATACGGAGTTCTCCGCGTTCTACGGTAACGGTATTTTCTTTCAGGTTGAAGAACTTTGTAGTTCCATCAGAAGCACTTACTGCATCTGATATATTATTTACGTCTGCACCTGCAAAGGAGACGTTGTGCCTGTATAAAATCTCTGCTACCCAGAATTTTACGTTGCCCTTGGAATTTAGAAAGCCAACGGGAACAACCGCTTTGAGATATCTTTTCCTAAGACCCAGAAGATCTGCTCCGCCATCTTTCAAATCAGCCTCCGCATCTGCAAGTTCCTTTGATACAATGGAATCTATCTCTTCATTCTCCTCTCTGAATCTCTCAATGTCATCATTGAGCGTTGCAACAACACTTGGATTTATCTCCTTTAGCAGCGGCAACACTTTGTTACGCACAAGGTTACGGGCGTAAGCGTTATCTGAGTTGGTGCTGTCATAACGGAAAGACAAGTTGTGCTCCTTTGCATAACTCTCAATCTCCGAGCGTTCTACAGAAAGAAGCGGTCTTAAAACTACAAGGCCGTGGTTTTCTCTCATTGAGCGTATGCCGTTAAGACCGTGACGGCCCGTACCGCGTACCAGGTTGAGAATCAGAGTTTCTGCGTTGTCATTTGCATTGTGTGCGGTAAGAAGATATGCAAACCCCTCCTTATCTGCCAACTCCTTAAACCACTCATAGCGGAGTTCTCTTGCCGCCATCTCAACG
>CAMHRD010000200.1 GCA_946187365.1 uncultured Bacteroidales bacterium | reverse complement strand
CCCTTGTGCAAAACCAAAGGTCTACACAAAGGTCCTTCATCTTTCCGGTTCCCGATTGGAGAACCTCTCAACAGCCGTTTCTGCGGCTTTGCAGCTGGTTCTGCGTTACTTATTAGTGTAATCGTAGAAGCCTTTTCCGGTCTTGCGGCCGAGCAAGCCTGCTCTAACCATTTTTCTAAGAAGCGGATGCGGACGGTACTTGCTGTCTCCGAACTCGTTATAGAGTACCTCCATAATTGCAAGGCATACATCCAAACCAATAAGGTCTCCCAATGCGAGAGGGCCCATAGGATGGTTGGCACCCATCTGCATTGCGGCGTCAATCTCCTCCTTGGTTGCAATGCCGTCTGCAAGTATTCCAACTCCCTCGTTTACAAGAGGAATGAGGATTCTGTTAACAACAAAACCAGGAGCCTCGTTTACAGATACAGGGCACTTGCCAATAGCCTTTGCAATCTCAACAACCTTATCGTGAACCTCCGGTGAGGTAAGCTGTCCCTTAATTACCTCTACGAGTTTCATAAGAGGTACAGGGTTGAAGAAGTGCATACCAATCACATTCTGAGGTCTTTGTGTAAAGGCTGCTATGGCGGTGATTGAGAGTGAAGAGGTGTTGGATGCAAGAATTGCTTCAGGCTTGCAGACTTTGTCCAAAGTCTCCCAAATCTCTTTCTTTACAGCCATATCCTCGGCTACAACTTCAATTACAAGATCTGCATCTTTGAGGTCATTGTAATCCATTGTGTCTTTGATTCTTGCAAGAATCTCATCTTTAACGGCTGCCTCCATTTTGCCTTTCTCCACACTCTTGGTGAGGAATTTTTCAATAGCCTTGTGAGCTCTTCCCAGTGAAGCCTCGCTACGGCCCTTAAGAAGTACATCGTGTCCGGCGGTTGCAAAAGCCTGTGCAATACCGTGACCCATTGTTCCGTTACCTACAACTGCAACTTTCATAATGATAGATTTTTATAAGTGTTTTTGTTTAGTCTCTACTTGTTTTTCCACTCCGCCTCTCTCTTCTCAAAGAAGGCCTTCATTCCCTCCTTCTGATCTTCCGTTGAGAAACACTCTGCAAAGAGGTTGTTCTCAATGGCTATGGCGGTGTCTATATCTGTCTGCATACCTCTGTTAATTGCCTCCTTGCTCAGTTTGAGGGCAATAGGGGCGTTCTTGGCAATTGTCTTTGCAAGGGACTTAGCCTCGTCCATAAGTTTCTCCGGCTCTACAACTCTGTTTACCAAGCCAATACGCAGAGCCTCGTCTGCTACAATAGCCTTGGCGGTGAAGATAATCTCCTTGGCCACGCCCTCTCCCACAATTCTTGGGAGGCGCTGAGTGCCTGAGAAACCGGGAGTTATACCCAATCCTACCTCCGGCTGGCCAATCTTTGCCTTGGCTGAGGCAACGCGGATATCACAGCTTAAAGCCAGTTCGCACCCTCCTCCCAGAGCAAAGCCGTTAATGGCCGCAATGGTTGGTTTTGAGAGGTTTTCAATCTTACGGAAGACCTTGGAGCCCTGCACGCCGAACTCTTTCCCCTCAAGGGCGTTCATAGTGCTCATTTGAGAGATGTCTGCACCGGCAACGAAGGCTCTGCCCTCTCCGGTGAGAATAACCACTCTAATCTGCTCATCTTTCTCTATTTGGGTGAATGCATCATCCAACTCTGAGAGAGTCTCGGAGTTGAGGGCGTTCATTGATTGCGGGTTGTTGATCTTAACCGTGCAAATATTGCCCTCTTTCTCAATAATCAATGTTTTGTATTCCATAATGGGACTATCTGTTCTGCTATTTTACAAATCTACGAAAAAATATCCTGAAATAAAATATAACAACGTTGTTATATTTTTCTTTTTTTTATTATATTTGTATGGTTTACGAAAATGATAGCAATAGATATTAAAACAGTTTATTATGGACAAAAGAATTTCTTTACAGGAAGCCGTTTCCAAAATTAAGGACGGAATGACAATTATGGTAGGCGGATTTCTATCTGCCGGTTCTCCTCTTGACATCCTGGACGCTCTTGCAAAAAGCGATGTAAAAGATCTGACTCTTATTTCCAATGATACTGCATACCAGGGAGTTGGAGTAGGTAATCTAATTGGTGCCCATAAGATTAAGAAGCTTTACGTTTCTCACATCGGAACAAATCCTGACACTGCAGCTCAGATGAATGCAGGCGAGTTGGAGATTGAATTCTGCCCTCAGGGAACATTGGCAGAGAGAATCCGTTGCGGCGGAGCAGGCCTTGGCGGAGTGCTCACAACAACAGGTATGGGTACGGTAATAGCTGACGGTAAGCCAACTGTAGAGGTTGACGGCAAGACTTATCTCTTGGAGAAACCTCTTCATGCAGACATAGCACTTATTGGCGCAACCGTAGCAGACGAGAGAGGTAACTGCGTATATGTAGGTACATCTCAGAACTTTAACCCGCTTATGGCAACTGCTGCAGATGTAGTTATTGTTGAGGCAGAGAAGATTGTTCCTGCAGGTGAGATTGCACCTGAGGCTGTTATCACTCCTCACGTCTTTGTAACACATATCTACCAGTCTACTAATAATTTACAGAAAGTAAGAGAGTAATATGGGAGCAAAATCACTTATCAGAGTAAGAATGGGCGGCGAGGACGCTCATTACGGCGGAGGTCTTGTAGACGGAGCACACATGCTCAAACTCTTTGGAGACGTAGCTACTGAACTCCTGATTATCAATGACGGAGACGAGGGTCTCTTTAAGGCTTACGACAATGTAGAGTTCATTGCTCCTGTATATGCGGGAGATTACATTGAGGCTACCGGTGAGATAACCAACGTAGGCAATACATCACGCAAGATGACTTTTGAGGCTAGAAAGGTGATTGCACCCCGCCC
>CAMHRD010000199.1 GCA_946187365.1 uncultured Bacteroidales bacterium | reverse complement strand
TATCCTTGGCCTTGAGACTTAGGGGTTTGGCCGGGGAGGGCAGGGGAGATGTTGAGGGCTCTGGAGTAGGTGAAGGTGAGGCTGTTTGAGATGATGAGTTTGCCCTCTTCAATGATTAGGCTGAGGGTGTGGTGGGTTCTTTCATCTTTGAGTGTTGCTTCAACTTCATCCGGAATTTCCAATATGAATCTCACTCTTCCGTTCTGGTCAAACACCTGAATTCCCTGGTTTGTAAGGCAGAAGAGATTGCCCTTGAAATCAAATGCCATTGGACCCTTTACAACAGCTGTATTGTCAAATGAATGAAGCCAATAGAAGCGTTGGAAGAATTCCGCGCTCTGCATATCTTTTCCAACTCCCTGCCACAGATAGTTGCCGTTTGGTGTATTGCTTCTGAAAGGATATTCAGATACAACAACAAAGGAACTGTCCGGGTAGGAGGCGGTGTAAATGGTGGAAGTTCTGAACTTGTAAATGTTTGGCTCTACATTTACAATATCCTTTTGCTGAGCCTTTTGCCAGGCTTGCTTACCTGTCAGAGTGAGGCCGTTTACAGGCAGAGAATCTTTGTAGATGTACTTGTTTAGGAAGTCGTTTTGGGTGATACCGGCTTTGATAGGGGCGGGGTAATCTGCCCAGAGCCAGATCATTACATCTTCAAAGATTTCTGCAGCACGTTTAACGGAATGGCCGCCGTCACTCCAGTCATACTTGGTGTCATAGCCTGCAAAATCAAGTGCGGTGGAGAGCATCTGGTTGGCCTCATACCAGTGACCGAACGTTGCGTTCCATACATCATTACTTCCGTCTTGCAGGAAGATTCTCAGAGGTTTAGGCTCACACTTGCGGACTAACATCTGAAGGTCATTACCTCCTCTCATTGAGACGAACGTGCCTACTCCGCTGAAGACTCTGCGGAAGAGTTCCGGATGAAACCACGCTGCGTTGAATGCAGCAATTCCTCCGCTGGAGAGACCGAATATTGAACGGTCATTAGGGTTGTCTGATATCTTTATCTTAATATCCTTTCCCTCTATCACAGCTTTTCTCTCAACGAACGGAATAATCTCTTTATTAAGGAATTCCGCAAACCTGCCGTCTGTGTAATCAAACTCATTTGAACGGTTGTAACGAACAACCTTTTTTGCTGAAGTCTGATTGTTTCCCTCACCAACACCATTTGCCTTATCTTTAGCGTACACAATGCCCGGCTGAACAAAGATTCCAATAGTAACGGGCATCTTTCCCTCCGCTATCAGTTTGTCAAAAACTTTTGGAGCGTTGCACAGTATTCCGTCCAACCCTACATAGAGACAAGCCTCTTTCTCTCCGGTATACTGAGATGGAACATAAACCTGAATGTTTCTTACTGTTCCCGGATAGAGAGAGTTCTTATCTGCCTTATAATCCAGTGATATGATTTTGCCTTGTGCTAAGGCAGAATTACAGCAGAGGATGACTGAACATAAAGATAAAAGAGCAGTACGTATAATATTTTTAAACATAATCTGAAGAGTTTTTTCCTCAACGAAGATACTAAAAATTTACTTACGTAAAAGGTGCAATGTTACGGCCTGAATATCAGTTATTTAAATAATAACGGGATGCTGAAAACAACACCCCGTTTATTAATAAACTATTGACGGACAACGTTTTGCATTGCACAAGTCTTTGCAAAGCCCTGCCGGTGAAATGCACTTTTACTTCTCAAATCTCTGGTTCAGAAGCTCCATCATCTTAATAACTGAGAAGGAGATTCTTGTACCAGGGCCAAAGATTGCAGCGGCTCCTGCTTTGTAGAGAGCATCGTAGTCCTGAGCAGGAATAACTCCGCCGGCTACTACTATAATATCCTCTCTGCCAAGCTTCTTGAGCTCTTTGATGATCTGAGGAACCAGGGTCTTGTGACCTGCTGCCAGTGAGGAGACTCCAACAATGTGAACGTCATTCTCAACTGCCTGTTTAGCAGCCTCTGCAGGGGTCTGGAAGAGAGGTCCAACGTCTACGTCGAATCCGCAGTCCGCATAACCGGTAGCAACAACTTTGGCACCGCGGTCATGACCGTCCTGTCCAAGTTTTGCAACCATGATACGTGGCTGACGTCCCTCTTTCTTTGCAAACTCTGCAACCATCTTCTTGGCCTTCTCAAACTCGCTGTCTTTCTTAACCTCAGATGAGTAAACACCTACATTCATACGGATCTTTGCTGTGTATCTTCCAACTACAACCTCGCAAGCGTCTGAAATCTCACCAAGAGAGGCTCTTGCCTTTGCAGCCTCAACTGCAAGTTCCAGCAAGTTGCCCTTCTTGGTCTTAACGCACTCGGTGATGGCTGCAAGACACTGTTTAACTTTCTCGTTGTCTCTGTGTTTTCTAAGTTCCTCCAGACGAGCAACCTGCTGCTGGCGTACCTTAGTGTTGTCAATATCCAGAATCTTGATAGGATCCTCGTGCTCAAGGCGGTACTTGTTAAGACCTATGATTGTCTCCTCTCCTGAGTCAATGCGAGCCTGCTTGCGTGCAGCAGCCTCCTCAATTCTCAGTTTAGGAATTCCGGTCTCAATTGCCTTTGCCATACCTCCAAGTTTCTCAACCTCCTGGATGTGTGCCCAGGCCTTGTGAGCCAACTCGTTAGTAAGACTCTCAATATAGTAGGAGCCTGCCCAAGGGTCAATTGAACGGCAAACCTGAGTCTCCTGCTGAATGTAAATCTGAGTATTACGTGCAATACGTGCAGAGAAGTCCGTTGGCAGTGCAATAGCCTCGTCAAGAGCGTTGGTGTGCAAACTCTGGGTGTGACCCAGTGCAGCTCCCATTGCCTCAATACAAGTTCTTGCAACGTTGTTGAACGGATCCTGCTCTGTAAGAGACCAACCGGA
>CAMHRD010000198.1 GCA_946187365.1 uncultured Bacteroidales bacterium | reverse complement strand
AGGAAAGGAACTACAAGGTTGATTATAATTCCGCTGTAGATAAGGATTGGGAGGATTTGGTTGCCCTCGCATTTGAGGATTACAGGGAGAGAGGTGTCTGTAACAGTGATGCCTCCGGCCGCTGTAACTGCGTATTTACCAAGGTATTTGCTAATGGGTTTTGCCATAACAATGGTGAAGAGTTCTCTCATTAGGTTGGTAAAGAGGGAAATAGAGCCCAAAGTTGCTCCCCAGGCCTGAGTTATAAGAATCGCGGAGAGAGAATAATAGCCCATTGCGGTATTGATAGTTACGCTGTTAAGAAGGGTTAAGTTATACCCTAACGCTCTGATTATAAGATAGGCGGCAAGCGTTCCCACCATTGTTCCCACAAAGGTTACAAGGGGGAGCAGCAGAACCTTTTTGGGCAGAGTTTTAACGGTCTTCATAAGGCTCTCCCCCATTCCTGCGTTAAGGCCTACAAGGAACATCATTATGTATAACACCCAGTTGGACCATACTGTCAAATCCAAAGTATATAAAGAATCTGGAAAGAGAGAGAAAAGAACCCCCGCCAATCCTAACAGAAAGCTGCCCAATATGATAAAGCTGTCTCTCATTGCTTTTTACGTTCTATATAACGGCCAAAAAGCCAGGCTAACAGTACGCTACCGGCTGTACCAAAGAAGAATAGAATGAGAGAGATAATTCCTGCAGAGGAGAAGGCCTGCTTGAGTTCCGGGTTTAGAGCTACCCTTATTCCCATGATAAAGAGTAAGATACATACGCTTAAAAGAAGCAGGAAAGAGACTGTACTTTTAAGTCTCTCCCTTCCTCTGAGATAGCGTCCCAGAAAAATTCCCAATATCATCAACCCTATCGTAATTATCATTATGAGTGAGTTTTTGCAGGTCTCTTTTGTGCAAAGATAGTTTTTATTAAATTTGTTACTGAGATTTTGTTTTAGTTTATCATCTGTTTTTGAAATTGATTAGTATGTCAGATATGAAAAGAGTCCGTTTACTTCCTTTAGTGGTTTTATGCTTTTTAAGCAGTTCCTTATTTTCTCAGAGTTTAGATTATGGTGCCGTTGATTTGGCTGACGGTGAGTCATTTATGGAGAGTTGCACCTCCATTTTTGTGGCAAAGGGAGCCAGCAGTGACGGCTCGCTTATGACCGCCCATACCTGTGACTCCAACTACAGAACCTGGCTCACGATGGAGCCTCGCAAGAGGTTTGTAGCGGGAGCACTGGATGAGATTGTGTGGGGAAAACTCCACACGGAAGAGCCGTTTGATATGCGTAACACCGTGGTTAAAGGGGCAATACCGGCACCTACGGAGGAGACGCTGCGCTATCTGAACGTAGCCTACCCTTGCATGAACGAGAAGCAACTGGCTATGGGAGAGACAACTACGGAGGGAAAGAGAGAACTGGTTAACAAGGAGGGGCTGTTCCAGATTGAGGAGCTGGAGAGAATTGCTCTGCAAAGATGCTCTACGGCAAGAGATGCCATTAAGTTAATGGGCTCATTGGCAGAAGAATACGGCTACGGAGACTGGGGAGAATCACTTACCATTATAGATAAGAAAGAGGCCTGGCTCTTTGAGATTTACGGCAGCGGAAAGAGCGGGAAAAAGCCCGGAGCTCTGTGGGCGGCACAGAGACTGCCGGATGACCACGCCTCAATCTCTGCAAACGTTCCTAAGATTGGAGTGATAGATTTCAACAATCCGGATTACTTTATGTACGGCTCGGATTTGAGGGAGAGATGCAAAGAGTTGGGCCTTTGGGACGGAAAGGGTGAGTTCAAGTTCTGGCCAATGGTTACCACCTACCCTAAAAACTACTCAGTAAGAGAGTTTTACGTGCTAAGCCGTATGGCACCGAGTCTGGGGCTGAGTATGAATGACAAAGAGATGCCGTTCTCAGTTAAGCCGGATGAGAAGATAAGTATAGAGAGAATGTTTGAGTTCTACAGAGAGACTTATGACGGAACGGAACTGGACCAGGTGAAAAACCTAAAGATTGGAGTGAAAAAGAGAGTGAAAACTGCTGAAGGTAAAGACAGTACGGTGGTAGACAGCATTGCTCCTATAAGCACCTTTATGCCAAACAACGTAAGGACTCTTTTGAACAAACTCAAGCCGGGGAGCGCACCAAGGAACAGGACCATTGCAGTTATTCAGTGCTCCTATTCACATATAATTCAGGTAAGGGGCTGGCTGCCGGATGAGGTGGGAGCCGTTGCCTGGTTTGCCTTTGACAACCCTGCTCAGAGCCCACGCGTGCCTATCTATGCAGGTCAGACTGAACTTCCAGATGGATTTGGGGTGTGCGGGCAGAAGCGTTACCGCCGTGATGCGGCCATCTGGCGCTTTAGAGAGACCAACCGCCTGGCCACAATTGGGTGGGACAGAACCCAGGGAAAGATAAAGGAGTGGCTTTCTGAGTATGACCAGATGATACTGCAGGATACCAAATACCTTGAAGATAAGGCGGTTAAATTGATAAAAGAGGGAAAGAGGGATGAGGCGGTATTCCTTCTTAACAACTACTGCAAGAGGGTAAGTTTTGCAGAGCAGAAAACTTGGGAAATGTTAAAGGAAGAATTCTGGGGAATATTCGCAAGAAGTTTGTAAATTGCGCCCGAAATGGAAAAAAAGATGCAATCTGAAAGTAAAATAAAACTTGTTTTGGAGAATGGCCTTGAATTTCAGGGCTATTCTTTTGGATATCAGAAGAGTGCAGATGGAGAGGTAGTCTTCAATACTGCAATGGTGGGCTACCCGGAGAGCCTTACGGACCCATCCTACTCAGGTCAGATTCTTTGCATAACCTACCCTATTATAGGAAACTACGGTGTGCCTAAAGATGTGGTTGAGAATGGAGTCTCAAAGG
>CAMHRD010000197.1 GCA_946187365.1 uncultured Bacteroidales bacterium | reverse complement strand
TACAGGGTAGACCGTAAGGCCGGTTGGGACACCCACGGCCTTCCTGTGGAGTTGGGAGTGGAGAAGATGTTGGGTATAACCAAGGAGGATATTGGTAAGAAAATCTCTGTAGATGAGTATAATATGGCCTGCCGCAAGGAGGTTATGAAGTATACAAAGGAGTGGGTTAACCTTACGGAGCAGATTGGTTACTGGGTAGATATGGATAACCCGTACATTACCTACGACAACAGATACATTGAGACCCTGTGGTACCTTCTTAAAGATTTGTACAACAAGGGTTTGCTCTATAAGGGTTATACCATTCAGCCTTACTCTCCGGCAGCGGGAACAGGTCTGAGTTCTCACGAACTTAACCAGCCGGGCTGCTACAGAGACGTTAAGGATACTACGGCAACCGTTCAGTTTGAGGTTGTTAGAGATGCTAAGAGTGAGTTTCTGTTCAACGATGTTGAGGAGGGGGAACTCTTCTTCATTGCCTGGACAACCACTCCTTGGACTCTTCCATCTAACGTTGCTCTCTGCGTAGGCCCTAATATTGAGTACGTTAAGGTACGTTCCTTCAAACTTCAACCCTAAAGCTGCAGAACTCTCTCTGGAAGATTACAAACCGGGGGACAAACTGATTCCTTACAAGGTGCTGGAGTCTTTCAAAGGGCGTGAACTTGAGGGCATAAGATACCGCCAGCTTATTCCGTGGATTAAGCCGGAGGAGAACACCATGAGAGTCATTACCGGAGACTTTGTCTCTACGGAGGAGGGTACCGGTATAGTTCACATTGCTCCAACCTTTGGTGCAGATGATGACAAGGTGGGCAAGCAGAACAACATTGCTCCTTTCACGCTCAAGGATAAAGAGGGTCTCTGGAGGCCTATGGTAGACCGTACGGGTAAATTTTACCAGATTGCAGACCTGGATGAAGCGTTTGTAAGAGAGAGAGTTACAGAGGAGTACAAAAAGTGGGCGGGCCGTTATGTGAAGAACGCATACGACTCCACCCTTGCTCCCGATGCTGAGACACTGGATGTAGATATCTGCGTTCAGCTTAAGATGGAGGGCAAGGCCTTTAAGATTGAGAAACACGTTCACTCATATCCTCACTGCTGGAGAACGGACAAGCCTGTACTCTACTATCCTCTAGACAGTTGGTTCATCCGTGCCACTGCCGTTAGAGATGAGATGATTGAACTCAACAGGCAGATTAACTGGAAACCGGAGAGCACCGGTTCCGGCAGATTTGGCAAATGGCTTGAGAATCTGCAGGATTGGAACCTTTCCCGCAGCAGATATTGGGGTACTCCGCTTCCAATCTGGAGAACGGAAGACAAGAAAGAGGAGAAGTGCATAGGATCCATCGCGGAGCTTTACAATGAAATAGATAAGGCTGTTGAGGCCGGTGTGATGGCTTCCAACCCTCTGAAAGAGAAGGGGTTTGTTCCAAATGACTTCTCAGATGAGAACTACAGCAAGATAGATGTTCACAAGCCTTACATAGATCAGATTACCCTTGTCTCAGATTCCGGTAAACCAATGACAAGAGAGAGTGATTTGATTGACGTTTGGTTTGATTCAGGTGCAATGCCTTATGCTCAGGAATGGCTTGCAAAGGTTGGTACAGAGGAGTTTGGACAGACTGCAGACTTTATTGCAGAGGGTGTGGATCAGACCAGAGGATGGTTCTACACGCTTCACGCAATTCACACTATGGTCTCTCATACTCCTGCATTCAAGACTGTGGTTTCCAACGGTTTGGTACTTGATAAGAAGGGTGAGAAGATGAGTAAGAGACTGGGCAATGCGGTAGATCCGTTCGGCCAGATTAACACTTACGGTGCAGATGCTCTCAGGTGGTATATGCTTACCAACGCTCAGCCTTGGGATAACCTAAAGTTTGACGAGGCCGGTGTAGATGAGGTTAGAAGAAAGTTCTTTGGAACTCTCTACAACACTTACTCCTTCTTTGCGCTCTATGCAAATGTGGATAAGTTTACCAATGACGCTCCGCAAATTCCTGTAAAAGAGCGTCCTGAGATAGACCGCTGGATTATTTCATACCTCAACTCTCTAATCAGAGACGTTAAGGAGCGTTATGAAGATTATGACGTTACAACCGCAGGCCGTCTGATTCAGGAGTTTGTATGTGACCACCTTAGCAACTGGTATGTACGTCTTAACCGTAAGAGATTCTGGGGCGGCACTATGAACAGTGACAAACTGGCTGCATATCAGACCCTTTACTCCTGCCTGGAGACCGTTGCAATTCTTGCCGCTCCAATTGCTCCGTTCTATATGGAGCGTTTGTTCCTGGATCTGAACGCTGTTTCCAAGATTCACAAGGAGCCTTCAGTTCATGTAACTATGATGCCTATGGCAGATGAGAGCCTGATAGACAAAGACCTGGAAGAGAGGATGGCTCTGGCTCAGAAGAGCACCTCCATGGTTCTGGCTCTCAGAAGAAAGGTCAACATTAAAGTGCGTCAGCCGCTTGCAAAGATTATGATTCCTGTCATTGACCCTAAGGTTAAGGAGCACCTGCAGAAGGTGGAGGGCATTGTCTTAAGCGAGGTTAACGTAAAACAGATTGAGTACATTACAGACACTGAAGGTTTGATTACCAAAAAGATAAAGCCAAACTTCAAATCACTGGGTAAAAAATATGGCAAACAGATGAAGGAAATTTCTTCAGCTTTTGCTAACTTTACACAGAAAGAGATTTCCGCAATAGAGAGAAGTGAGGAGTACAAACTGGCTCTTCCGCTTGGAGAGGTAGTGCTGCAAAAGGGTGACTATGAGATTTCTTCAGAGGATATGCCGGGCTGGCTCGTTGCAACTGAGGGAACTTTGACACTTGCTCTGGACATTAAGATTACGGATGAGCTGAAGAGA
>CAMHRD010000196.1 GCA_946187365.1 uncultured Bacteroidales bacterium | reverse complement strand
CTTTTCCGAGTATGCGCTTATAAAATACCGCGTCAGGGTTGAGATTGAGTATTTCATAGCACTTTGCAATATCCCGCTTCCTCAGCTTAAAGGCTTCAGTAAGAGCAATTTCCCAAAGCTGCGCAAGATTTACCAGGAACTTACCGTAGAGCAGGCAGCACGTATTAAGGATATTGAAAAGATTACAAATCACGATGTTAAAGCCGTTGAGTACTTCATAAAGGAGGAGTTTGAGAAGCTGAAAATCAGCAAATTCAGTGAGTTTGTACACTTTGGCCTCACCTCTCAGGACATAAACAACACCGCAACTCCGCTCTCCCTTAAAGAGGGTGTAGAGCAGGTCTATATGCCTCAACTTTTGGAGGTTATAGAGATTATGGAGGGCTATGCCAAAGAGTGGAAAGATGTCCCGATGCTGGCTCACACTCACGGACAGCCTGCCTCCCCTACCCGTCTGGGCAAGGAGATAAAGGTATTCACAGCCCGTCTGAAGGAGCAGCTAAGACTCTTGGCCACAGTGCCATACTCATCCAAGTTCGGAGGCGCTACCGGCAACTTCAACGCCCACACAGTTGCCTACCCGGGCATAGATTGGAACAGGTTTGCCAAGGATTTCCAGATGAAGAGCTTTGGGCTTAAGAGGTCCTACCCTACCACCCAGATAGAGCACTATGACAACCTTGCCGCTCTCTTTGACAACCTCAAGAGAATCAACACTATACTTATTGATTTCTCTCGCGATGTATGGACTTACATCTCAATGGAGTACTTCAAACAGAAGATTAAGGCGGGAGAGGTTGGCTCATCTGCTATGCCTCACAAGGTGAACCCAATAGACTTTGAGAACGCAGAGGGCAACCTGGGAGTTGCAAATGCAATCTTTAACCACCTGAGCGGAAAGCTCCCTATCTCCAGAATGCAGAGAGACCTTACGGACTCCACCGTGCTGAGAAACGTAGGCGTTCCTATTGCCCACTCAATCATAGCATTAGCCTCACTTAAGAAGGGTCTTGGCAAACTGATTCTCAACAGGGAAAAGTTGGAGAAAGACTTGGAAGAGAACTGGGCAGTTGTTGCAGAGGGTATCCAGACCATCCTCCGCAGAGAGGGCTATCCTCATCCGTATGAGGCACTTAAGGAGCTTACAAGAGTGAACACAAAGGTTACAAAGGAATCCATCGCGGAGTTCATAAAGGGCCTCAACGTTCCGGAAAAGATTAAGAAAGAACTTCTTAAGATCACCCCGCAGAATTACACCGGCCGGTAAGAGGCTGCCTACTCTATAACATAGACGTCCTCTCCGCTTTCATGGAAGAGGTACTCTTCACGCGCAAACTTCTCCAGTGAGTCCTTGTTGGAAGTGAGCTCTTTAAGCTTCTCTTCCGTCTGCTTAATCTCATTCTGGAAGTAAACCTTCTGGCGGTTCTGATCTGCCAGCTGCCTCAAGTCTCTGTACCAGACAATCAGGTTGTTGGTATCCAGAAAGAATATCCACACAAGAAAAGCCACGGTAACAAGAAAGTACTTATTCTTTACCACTTTGAAGATTTGTTTGAAAACAGGCTTTTCAGATATGTTTTTAAATATGCTCACTGCGTGATTTTTTTCTTAATTTTGCGCGTTCAACTGCACAAATTTAATAATTAAAATGAAACCAACACTTCTTATTATGGCTGCCGGAATGGGTAGCAGGTATGGTGGACTCAAACAACTTGACGGAGTAGGCCCTAAAGGTGAGACAATTATGGATTATTCAATCTATGATGCAATTGAGAGCGGGTTTGAAGATGTTGTCTTTGTAGTCAGAAAGAAATTCCAGCAGGAGTTTGAGGAGAAGGTAGCCTCCAAGTACGACGGAAAAATCAAATACACAATAGTTACTCAGGAGCCGGATGATCTTCCGGTAGTCTTCATGCCTAAGCAGAAGAGAGAGAAACCGTGGGGAACAGGTCAGGCGGTTCTGGCTGCTAAAGATGTGATTACAAAACCTTTTGCTGTAATCAACTCAGATGACTTCTACGGCAGAGATGCCTTTAAGTGCCTTTCAGACCACCTGAGCCAGCTCACTCCAAAGGATAAGGGAAACTTCTGTATGATAGGATTTTACCTTAACAACACCCTTTCAGATTCCGGAAGCGTTTCCAGAGGAATCTGCTCTACAGATAATTACGGCAATCTGACAAAGGTTGAGGAGCATTCCAACATCCGCAGAGAGGGAGATAAAATCTTGGGAGAGGGTATGGACGGCGTGGAGAAGGAACTTCCTCTAAATAGCTGTACCTCAATGAATATGTGGGGCTTTACCCTGGATTACATGCAGGATTCAGAGAAGCAGTTTAAAGAGTTCCTCCGCCACAACCTGGAGGATCCTAAGAAGGAGTTCTATGTTCCTTCTGCAGTAAGCCACATGATAGATGAAGGAAAGGCAAACGTTAAGGTTATCCCAACACCATCTACCTGGTTTGGAGTAACTTACCATGAAGACAGAGAAAAGGTTGTGGAGAAATTGAAGGAGATGACCAATGAGGGTATCTATCCTTCCCCTTTGTTCAGGTAATTTACTGCCGCTTAAACGGCAATAATTCAGACATATATGATAAACATTTTCAGTAAGCCAAAATACTACGTTCCAAATCTGGGTCAATCATGGCTGATTACCCTGGTGTTTGTTATAGGCGCAACTCTTTTGGGATATTTCTTTCTGGTTGTAATTTCACTGTTCATTCCTGGAATGAACATTAAAAACGCAACAACATACTCGCTCTCATTGACTTATATTGTTCAGATGATATTCCCCATTTTCTTCATCTGGCTTATGGGATACAATAAGAGTAAAGACCCTATGGTGCAGCCTATCAAGATAGACAAGCCTCACATAGGAAAGTTTAACTTCCTCACTTTGGGCCTTATACT
>CAMHRD010000195.1 GCA_946187365.1 uncultured Bacteroidales bacterium | reverse complement strand
GGGTGTGAACCTCTCACGCCAGAAGGAGGATGTTTCATCTTTTGTTCTCCCCATAGAGTCTTACAATGGCTTTGCCGGAACCTATGGAGAGCTCAGAGGCAACCACTTCCACTGCGGATTGGATATGAGAACCGCAGGCGTAACGGGAAAGAAAATTTATGCTGCAGACGAAGGGTATGTCTCACGCATAACGGTTTCCGCCTGGGGATTCGGCAATATGATTGAGGTTACCCATCCATCAGGCTACAGAACCATCTACGGCCACTTGTTGCGCTTTGCTCCTAAGTATCAAAAACTTGTAAGAGATAAACAGTACAGGGAGAAGAGCTGGAACCAGGCAATTGACTTTCCTAAAGACTCTCTTCCGGTAAAGAAGGGTGAGCTGATTGCCTACTCCGGAAACAGCGGCTCCTCCGGCGGACCTCATCTTCACTTTGAAGTTCTGGATGAGGAGGGGACTCCGGTAAATCTGCAGCTGACAGATATTTACAACCTCTCAGACAAAACCTCTCCGCTTATCAGAGATGTCCGTTTTGTAGGTTGCGCCTCACTCTACGGAGCGCTCTACACTTTCCCTGTTCCTTCTGCAAAAGACAGCATAACGTCTGTTCCGCGTTCCTTCTATGTTGCAATAGACGCTTATGACCTTATGGAGGGAACTAACGGAAAACTAGCAGTTTACAAATATGAGGTTCTGGTAGACAGCGCCCTGGTCTTCACATTTACGGAGGGCAACATTCCATACTCTACCGGCCGTTACATTGCTTCACTGTTGGATACTCCTCTTAGAAGAAGTACCGGACGTTACTACGTTAAAACTCAGCTGGACCCCGGTAATAAGTTATCAGACAGGATAACTGCGGAAAATGAGGGTATTATAACGCTTCAGGATACGGCAGCCCACACCGTTACCGTTAAGGTTTCTGATGTTTATGGAAACAACACCGTTACAGATTACACTGTAAAGAGAGTGGATTCTCTCTATACTTCTGCGGTTCCTTTTGCTCCAAAGGGAGAGTTTATGAAGTGGAATACGGAGAATGCATATACGTATGACGGACTGAGTGTTAAGATACCTGAGGGTGCGCTCTACAGAGACGGCTATATTGAGATTTTAAAGGAGAAAGATCTCTACAAGAGTGCTGCAGATATACCTGCAATGAGTGCTCTTTGGAAGATTGGAGATGAAAATGTGCCGCTCCATAAATCTATGGAGATAGAGATGAAAGCCTCTGTGCCTGTGGGGATTAAAGACAAGGTGCTGCTGGCACGGGTTGGCAGGAACGGTTACCTATCCGGTGCGGGTGGTAGTTATAATGCTCTTACGGGAGTTCTCACTGCAAAGGTCGGAAGCTTTGGAAAGTACTGTGTTACAGCAGATATCCTTCCTCCGGAGGTTACGGTGAAAGTTAAGGAGGGGGCAACGGTTAAGGGCTCTTCCATTAAGATTTCAATTAAAGATAAACTATCGGGAATAGAGAGTTTCAACTGTGAGATAGACGGCCATTGGGTTGTGGCTGAGCATGATGGAAAGACAAGCACGCTGGAGATTCCGCTCTATGACGCCGCTCTTTCCAAAGGCAGAGTGCATCATCTGACGGTAACGGTTACGGACAACGTTGGTAACAAGCAGGTTGTAAAGAGAAGTTTTAGGTGGTAAAAGTATCTGATTATGAAAAGGATATACGATTTTGAAAACGGAGTGGGCATAATTGGCCTAATGAGCGGAACATCTTTGGACGGTCTGGATATCTGTCACGCTCGCTTTTTCTTTAAAGAGGGGAAGTGGAGTTATGAGACCTTAAACGCTGAGGATGAGCCGTTTCCTAAAGAGCTCAAAGAGCGTCTTTCCAGGGCCCAGAAGATGACTGCGGAAGAGTATGCTCTGCTCCATTCAGACTACGGAAGGTTCCTCGGAGAGAGGGTTAAGGCCTTTATGGATCGCCACGCGCTCATCCCTGTAACAGGCATCTGCTCAGACAGTAAGAGAGAGGTCTCAGTGATTGCCTCACACGGGCAGACCGTCTTCCACCAGCCTAACCTCTTCTTTACAGGGCAGATAGGGTGTGGTGCCGCCATTGCCGCCCTTACCGGAGTTGATGCAGTGTGTGACTTCAGAACAACGGATGTGGCTTTGGGCGGGCAAGGGGCTCCTCTGGTCCCGATAGGTGACCGTCACCTCTTTGGCGCCTATGACTACTGCCTCAACATTGGCGGCTTTTCCAACATCTCCTGTGAGGGAATGCTCAACGGAAAGAGCGCCCGTCTGGCTCACGATATTTCCCCTGTAAACTATGTTTTAAACCACTATACCAGGCAGATAGGGCTGGATTATGATAAAGACGGAGAGATGGCAAAAAGCGGCACAATACATAGAGATTTGCTCTCAAAACTGAACGCTCTGCCGTTCTACTCTCAGGCCGGGCCAAAGTCCCTTGGCAGAGAGTGGGTGGAGAAGGAGGTTATTCCGCTTATAGACAGCACTTTGAATGAGAAGGGGATGCCGCTTACCATGGCAGACAAACTGGCCACCTTCACCGAGCATGCCGCTTATCAGATCTCACTGAACACCAAGCAGATAGGGGCTAATACCCCTAAGGTTCTGGTTACCGGCGGAGGTGCCTTCAACAAGTACCTGATGGAGAGAATCCGCTTTAACGCCCCGGGCTGCACCTTCATTGTGCCGGATACCCTTACCGTGAAGTTTAAGGAGGCACTCATATTTGCCTTCCTGGGAGCGCTTTACATAGCAGACCAGCCTAACTGTATGAGCAGCGTTACAGGTGCTGCCTACGATTGCATTGGAGGCGCTATGTACAAGGCGGGAAAATAGTTGGGCGCTTATTTTGGAAGTTTGGAAATAATTTCTATTTTTGCAGTCCCAAAACCGAAGGCAACCTCTTGTATAGGCCAA
>CAMHRD010000194.1 GCA_946187365.1 uncultured Bacteroidales bacterium | reverse complement strand
AGCATCATTGCGCGAAGTAGAGATTGTATTGCCAAAACAGCAAAGCCACGACAATATTGAGAGATTTGCTCAACGACAGCTTTTCTTCTATAGACGTGAATGACGAATCGGTCTATTATGAAATAAGGGATTATATAAGGACCATAGCACCTGAAAAAGAGAAGATTGTAAAGCTCTACAAGGGTGATCAGTCTATAATGGATGCGTTTGACGTCACCAGGCAGATCAAGGGCTCTTTTGGTAAGGTGGTTCCTTTAAAGCAGGGTGCATACCTTGTTATAGAACACACTGAAGCCCTTAATGTTGTTGATGTTAACAGTGGAATCAGGGTTAAGAAAGGGGTAGAGCAGGAGGAGAATACTTTTGAGGTTAACCTTCACGCAGCAGATGAGATTGCACGTCAGATGAGGCTCAGAGATTTGGGCGGAATTGTGATTGTGGATTTCATAGATATGGATGACGGTGAGCACAGAGTAAAACTCTTTAAGCACATGCAGGAACTTATGCAGAGCGACAGAGCAAAGCATAACATCTTGCCGCTGACCAAGTTCGGTCTTATGCAGATTACCCGCCAGAGAGTCCGCCCGGCCACTGAAATTAAAGTTAATGAAAAGTGTCCGATGTGCCACGGCACAGGTGAGATAGCTCCTAGTCTGCTGGCAGACGAGGCTTTGGAGAGACAGTTGGCTTACTACACAAAGGAGAGGAACATAAACTCTTTCATCTTAACGGTGAACCCTCTTTTGGAGGCCTACCTTACCAAGCGTAAGGGTCTGTTCCATAGCATTGTAAAGGATTGGTGCAGAAAATACTCTTGCACCATTCGTCTGAAGACGGACAGCGAATTTCCGCTCTTGCACTCTTTATGGTGTGACAAAAACGGAGAACCGTTGGACCAGGAGTAGAAATGTAGAATTTATGAAGGTGCGGCCTCTAGAAAATGGAGCGCCGCATTTTCTTTTTTATCTCTTCCGTAGCAAGATTGCCAATACTTCCCAAGTGGCTGTGTCCCAGTGAACTTACCTTGGCATCTTCTGCCAGCTGGAAATCAAATTTTCCCTCGTTTACCTCTTTTCCCACAATCTTGTAGGCCTCCCTGAAAGGCGTTCCCTCCTTTACCAGTCTGTTCACTTTTTCTACCGTAAAGAGGTGTTTGTAGATAGGATCTTTGAGGATATTCTCATTCACCTTCATCTCATTGAGCATGTAATCTGCCATCTGCAGGCAGGAATGCATCTTTTCCAACGCAGGGAACAGCACTTCTTTAAGCAACTGGTAATCACGATGGTATCCGTGAGGAAGGTTGGTGGTCATCATGGAGATTTCTGCATACTTTGAGCAGATGATGTTGCAGTTGCCGCGTATCATCTCCCATACATCCGGATTCTTCTTGTGAGGCATTATACTGCTGCCGGTAGTAAGGGAGTCCGGGAAGCTTATAAATGCAAAGTTCTGAGACATATAGATGCAGCAGTCCTCTGCCAGTTTGTTGAGCGTGCCGGCAATCTGTCCAAGTGCGGCTGCCAGTGCCTTCTCTGTCTTTCCTCTTCCCATCTGTGCCGCTATTGAGTTGTAACTCAGGGTGCTGAAGCCCAGTAGTTTGGTAGTCATCTCCCTGTCCAGTGGGAATGAACTGCCGTAACCGGCTGCGCTGCCCAGAGGGTTCTGATCTGCAATCTCGTAGGCTGCCTTGAGCATAAGCATATCGTCCACAAGTGTCTCTGCGTAAGCGCCCAGCCAAAGGCCGAACGATGACGGCATTGCAATCTGGAAATGGGTGTAACCCGGGAGCAGAACCTCCTTGTATTTTTCACTTAGAGACTGAAGCGTGTTAAACAGCGTAAGCATCTCGTCTCTAATTACTTGGCACTCCTCCTTAAGGTAGAGTTTAAGGTCTACCAGAACCTGATCATTGCGTGATCTTCCTGAGTGAATCTTCTTTCCAATCTCTCCAAGTTTCTCAGTCAGAATAAGTTCCACCTGTGAGTGGATGTCTTCAACGTCATCCTGCAGTTTGAAGACTCCCTTCTCAATGTCTGCAACTATCTCATCCAAGCCATTTTGCAGAACTTCTTCCTCCTCTTTTTTGAGTAGTCCGATTTTGGTGAGCATGGCAATGTGAGCCTTTGAACCCTTCACATCTGCCTTTGCAAGACGGAGATCCAGCTTGCGGTCTTCTCCAACGGTGAAAGATTCTACCAACTGTGTTGCCTTAGTTCCTTTGTTCCAGAGTGTTGCCATTATCCAATCAGTTTGTTAATTGTTTCAATAATGCTGATATATGTATCTATTCCCTTCTCAATCTCCTCCTTCAAAATATACTCGTCTGCTTTGTGACTTCTTGCGCTCTCTCCCGGGCCAATCTTAATTGCAGGGATAGAGAGACGGGTCCAGTCTGATGTGGTAGGGGAGATGTAACTCTCTATGCCCAACTTATTTACGGCCTTTATCAAAAGATGGTCTTTTGGTGTTGCAGATACTTTGTGGTAGAGCGTCCTTGGTTTGAGAGTGCTCCTAACCTCTTTCTGCAGCATATCTACAATCTCCTGGTTGTCATAGAGTTCGTTAGGACGGATATCTACTACAAAGGTGCATTTGTCCGGCACTACGTTGTGAGCTGTTCCTGCATTTATCTGGGTCACAGCAACGTGCACATCTCCAACCTGAGAAGGCTTGCGGTCAAACTTAAAGTTTCTGATCTTCTCAATATCTTCCAGAGCAACGTAAATGGCATTGGTTCCGCACTCCTGAGCAGCATGGCAGCTCTTTCCTAAAGCCGTGCCGTCCAGCACAATAAGCCCTCTCTCCGCCACAGCCGCCTTAAGTGAGGTAGGCTCTCCCACAATAGCAAAATCCGGGAACGGAATCTCCGAGCAATCCTGCAAGTAGGAAATCACTGAGTACATTCCGTTGGG
>CAMHRD010000193.1 GCA_946187365.1 uncultured Bacteroidales bacterium | reverse complement strand
CTGGGTACGGTTCCAATTATGCTGCTCTCTTATATGATTCTGGGCATGCTCTTTAACGTCTCAATGTGGTACAAACTCTCCGGAGAGACAAAGTATGCAATTGTGATAACCCTTCTGGGACTGGGAGTTACCATTGTGGGCAACCTTATCTTTATGCCTTTCTTCTCCTACTGGGCATCCGTTTGGGTTCACCTTGCAAGCTGTCTGATTATGCTCTTTGTCAGCACCTATCTGGGACAGAAGCACTACCCAATCCCTTACAGATGGAGAGAGATAATAAAGTACATAGGCGTGGGAGTTATTCTCTATGCAATCTCAGTACTCATCCAGTACGGCATTGAGAAAACTACCGGCAGAAATATGGATTTGACAGATACTAATATGCTGACACTCAAGATGGCCATAAACAGCGTTCTTATGGTGGCCTTCCTTGTGTTCCTTCAGAAAAAGACTCATATACTCAAACTTATCAGAAGATGATTGTAAAGATTGTAAACAACTCCAACTACCCTACTCCAAAATACGCAACTCCAATGTCTGCGGGTATGGATCTTAATGCAAACATAGATGCCCCAATAACGCTGGCTCCGCTGGAGAGATGTCTGGTTCCAACAGGGCTCTTCATTGAACTTCCTCAAGGGTATGAGGCACAGATAAGACCACGCAGCGGACTGGCTGCAAAATACGGTATTACAGTGGCTAACGCTCCCGGGACGATTGATGCGGACTATCGCGGAGAGATTAAGGTAATATTGGTAAACCTCTCAAAGGAGGAGTTTGTAATTAAGCCGGGTGAGAGAGTTGCTCAGATGGTTATTGCAAAGTACCAGCAGGTGCAGTGGAGTGTGGTAGATAAGTTGGATGAGACGCTGAGAGGAGAGGGAGGATTCGGCTCTACCGGCCTGGGTATCAAGGCAAACAACATCTCTGCCTCCAAGATAAGCAACGCCAACGGCAAGGCAGATATTGTAAAACTCTACACGGTTTACCAAAGATGCAGCGGACTATGCACAGATACTAGAAAACTTACGGAGGGGTGTCTCTTCTTTGCCCTCAAGGGTGAGAACTTTGACGGTAATGAATTTATAGTAAAGGCTTTGGAGGGAGGTGCAGCATACGTTGTAACAGACAATCCAAAGATGGCAAAAGAGGCCAGAAAGAAGTTCCCAAAGAGAGTAATTCTTGTAGACAGTTCTCTTAAGACACTCCAACTTCTGGCAAAGCATCACCGTCTGCAGTTTAAGATTCCGGTAATAGGACTCACCGGAACCAATGGAAAGACCACAACCAAGGAACTTATAAACGCCGTCCTCTCAACAAGATACAAAGTCATTGCAACAGAGGGCAACTTTAATAATGATATTGGTGTTCCGCTCACTCTGTTAAGAATAGACAAGGATACCGAGGTTGCAGTTGTGGAGATGGGTGCATCACATCCAAAAGATATTGCAACTCTCTCCTCAATAGTCTGCCCGTCATTCGGTCTTATCACAACCATAGGCAAGGCTCATCTACAGGGATTCGGTTCATTGGAGGGAGTTATGAAGGCAAAGGGGGAACTCTATGACAACCTCCAGGAATACAAGAAGATAGCCTTTGTAAATACAGACAACCCTATACTTGTAAAGATGGCGGAAAAGAGGCCTAACCTTCAGATTGTGCCTTACGGAGTTACCAGCAACTGCGCCTACATCATTCCGGGAAGTGACAAGGATCCGTTCCTCAAGATGGAGATTGCAGACCCTACCGGCTCATCAAAGGAGGGCAGGATGATAACCGTAAAGACCAACCTCATTGGTGGTTACAACAGTGATAATGTTCTTGCGGCTCTCTGCATAGGAACCTACTTTGCAATTCCTACAGCAGATGCAATCAGAGCAATTGGTGCATACGTTCCGTCCAACAACCGCTCCCAGATGACAAAGACCAAGAGCAACATTCTCATCAAAGATACTTACAACGCCAACCCTACAAGTATGAAGTGCTCTCTCAACAGCTTTGATACTCTCCAGACCTCACGCTCAATGAAGGGCGGTAAAGTGCTGATTCTTGGGGATATGAGAGAACTGGGCAAGGAGTCTCAAAAGGAGCATAAAGATATTTTGGATACCGCACTTAAGATGCTCCCTTCAAAAATTCTGCTTGTTGGTGAGGAGTTCACAAAGGCATACAATGAGCTCTTCTCCAAGAAATCCTCTGCAATCAAACAGGCAAAGGATAAGGTTGAAGTTAAGACCTTCCCGTCCACAACAGAGGCCGCATCCTTCCTTAAAGAGAACCCGCTCAAGGGATGCACAGTGCTTATAAAGGGCTCACACAGTGTGGGTTTGGAGAAACTGTTTGATTTGTTATAGAGATGTTTAGGAGAATTCTTTTAAGTGTTGTGTTTTTGCTGGCAACTGTTTCTCTCTTTGCACAGACGGAGAGAACGCAGCCGGAACCCGTAATAAACCAGGATAATACCGTAACCTTCCATTTTGCCGCTCCTACGGCAGACTCCGTTTTTGTAGACGGAGATTTCCTACCGGACAACAAGCGCCATCAAAAAATGCAGAGGGGAGAGAACGGTGTATGGGTATACACAACGGAGAAACCTCTGGAGCCTGAGATCTACACCTACTCCTATTTCATTAACGGAAACAGAGTTGAGGATCCATACAACATATTCGTTTGGAGAAACTGCGCCTCCTTCTATAACATCTTTATTATTAGCGGAGAAAGAACCGCTAACTATGTAAATAAAGATGTGCCTCACGGAACCGTTGCAAAAGTGTGGTACCCTTCCGCCTCATTCAACAACAGCCGCAGAATGAGTATCTATACTCCTCCGGGATACAACCCTCGCAGCAGCAAAAAGTATCCGGTCTTCTATCTTCTTCACGGAGCGGGACAGGATGAAGATTCCTGGCTGGGCTTTGGAAGAA
>CAMHRD010000192.1 GCA_946187365.1 uncultured Bacteroidales bacterium | reverse complement strand
AAGGAAAGAAGAGCTTAATAGAGAGACTGAGGGTTGTAGCGGTGCAGTTGCAAGAGGGTGTGGCTTTTACTTTTAACGAGCTGAAGGGGAATAAGTTACGCACCTTTCTCTCTTTGCTCGGAGTGAGTATTGGCATCTTTACTATAATCGCGATATTTACCGCAGTGGATGCGCTCCGGTCCAACGTAAAAAGAGGCTTTGAATCACTCGGCACCAGCAACATGCTGCAAGTTTCTTCATGGCCAATGGGACCGGAAGATGATGAGGGTAACATTGCTCTGGACGGCAGCAGCGGAACGGAGTACAAGTGGTGGGAGTATATGAAAAGACCAAGCGTAACTATTGAGGATTTCAAATACTTAAGAAACAGTTCTGAGAAGGGAGGAGACTTTCTCTACTCCGTAAACAGCAACGCCACTATCAAACACAAACGCAGCACCGCATCTGGAGTTTGGGTGATGAGTGCCATTGGCGGATTGGATAAAGTAATCAACCTGGATATGGAGAGCGGTAGAGTTCTTACACAAATGGAACTTGAAGGTTCCCAGCCTCTTGCAATACTGGGAAAAGGACTTGCGGAGTCACTCTTTGGAGAGGAAAATCCAGTTGGGCAGACAATAAAGATTAACGGATACAGCGTAACCGTGATTGGTGTCATTGCCAAACAGGGACAGAGTCTGGTAACATTGGTAGAGACGGACGGCAACTGTATAATCCCCTATAACACAGGCAAAATCATCTTCCATTTAAGAGAATCTGACGGTGAACTTTACGCCATTCCAAAGGAGGGTGTAGAGGGTGATGACTTCATTGCAGAGATCAAACACCTTATGAGACAGGTACGTAGGCTGAGAGTAGGACAGAAGAACAACTTCTCCGTTAACTCCCTCAACCTGCTGGAGAGTATGCTGGGACAGGTGATGGGGCTCATTCAAAAAGTGGGATGGGTAATTGCGGCCTTCTCGCTTCTGATAGGAGGCTTTGGAATTGCAAACATTATGTTCGTCTCCGTTAAGGAGAGAACCAAAATCATAGGTATTCAAAAAGCTCTTGGGGCAAAGAGATATTTCATTATGACTCAGTTCCTTACAGAGGCTCTCATACTTGCCGTGGCCGGCGCCCTTGTGGGTGTACTGCTAGTGTGGCTGATTGTAACACTGGCCCCTATCCCTGCGGAATATGACGTTCATCTTAGCCTGCAAAATGTAATCTCAGGTGTAATGATTGCCTCCGGAATCGGAGTCCTCAGCGGAGTCCTCCCGGCCTGGACCGCCGCCAATCTGAACCCCGTCACCGCCATGAACTCCAAATAAACCCGTGAGCTCCTCTCACGAGTTCATTTTTTGTCTCTCTGTGTTTTCCTGGACCGCTTATAGCCCTCAACAAGATTGCTTGTTTTAATAGATTTTTCTGCCGGATCTCCAGCTGAATCATTAAGATATTGTTGACGGGTGTATACCGGCGTGCTGTAACCTCTTACAACATTCAGCGTTGATTTGAGAATGTCTAAATTCAGTGCTTTCTCTAAACGTGCTATTGTTTCCAATGTCATATTGGAACTGCCTTTCAACAGGTTAGAAACATACTGTTGAGTACAGCCAATGCGCTTGGCCAGTTCTGTCTGAGTTACAGATTGTTCATCCATAGCGCGCATTACCTGTATGGTAATCTGTTGTGCATACTTGAGCCAATAATCATTGTCTCTGCGCCACTGCGCATCTTCACGCCAATGTGATGGCGTAGATGATTGATGTGTTTTTAAATATTTTGTTGCTTTACTCATTCTTTTGCAAAGTTATAACAATATTTGCATTGTACAACATTTATATTGTATTAGGTTCTACTCGGCCTACCGAGGATAACCGCCATTTCTACAGAAAAGCAAAGGGTGGGTACAATTTGTACCCCTCCTTTTGAAATTGTAAGTATGGTCCTGATTTTCCTGTAAATTTATGGAGTATACTTCAGATTTTTATAGAAAATTGTGGAGTAGAAACGGGGGTAATTGAGGCAGAGTTTAAATTTGAAAGAGTGGTAATACCCGAATAGTATAGGACTTTATGGATTTTTTAATATATTTGTCTTAATGTTGAGTCCTAAATGTTAATATAATTTTTCTTACCATTTTACAGGGATTTTCAATTAAACGCAATCAATAAATAACAACGCATGAAAACAAAAACGAAAGAACTTTATGAAGCTCCCTTGACGAGTTTTTTCAAGGTGAAGATAGAAGGCATTATTTGCGTAAGTGCCTCAATGGATGAAGAATGGGAGGAGGAGGATATCTGATGCCCAAAAGCAATCCGAGTATTAACTACAAAAACAGAAGAATAACAATGAAAACAAATAATATCTTCAATATACTTACATTGGCTTTGCTCTTGCCCGCCATTCTGTTCTCTACAGCTTGCAGCAAAGATGATAATGCCATCAATACCGATAAGAAAGGCTATGAACTGCCCGTAACCGTCAACGTGACCCGTCAGGGCAACGGCGGCACCACTCGCGCCTCGTATAACGAAGGAACCAAGAAACTTGAATTCAGCGCTGGAGACAAGCTGTTTGTGGAGGGCTCATATCATGAAGGTGATTACAATTTTGCCGGCACGCTGACATGGGTGTCCGACGGAACATTCAGCGGCACCATTACTACCCAAACTGAGTGGACAGGCACCGTCGATGAACTTCTCTCTCAAGATGGTGGTGCTCAAGCTACGCTGCTGCCTGCCGGCTACGAAAGCTATGACTTTTTGACTTTAGAAAACGAAGGTACATATTCAGCATACGTAGGCTCCGATTATAACAACGCTTTTGCCACTTCAAAGGCTGCTGGAGTAGAGCAGCTCAGCTATGAGTATTGTTATACGTATTCTAGTGGCTTTACCCTGACTCCGTGCAATGCCATCCTCAACTTCACCATCACCGGCTTATCGGCCAGTACTGAGGTCGCTG
>CAMHRD010000191.1 GCA_946187365.1 uncultured Bacteroidales bacterium | reverse complement strand
TTGGAATACCCTTCCATAAAGACCAGGCAATGCAACCGCTGCCCGTGCAAAGGTCTAACACTGTAATCCTTGCAACTGTTCCGTCTGCATCTGCAACAATCTTAGTAACAAGTTCTTCCGTCTCCGGGCGCGGAATAAGAACGCCGCTGCCTACATTGAACTTTTCTCCGCAGAAATACTCAAAGCCAGCAATGTACTGAACCGGTTCTCCTTGTGCCAACCTCTCAATAACATGTTCAGGGTTAAGCGGAGCATACCGGTCTCCAGCAGTTTGAGGAGCCTCCAAACTATCATTGGGAGAAGTTACCTGCTTGTAACGGGGAATGTTAAAGATATCCTCCAACACTCTTTGTGAAAGAGAATTAATCTCATCCAAAGAGTAAAGAGAACTCAATCTCTCTCTGCATCTGTCTTTGAAGTCCTTTATTGTCATAGCCGTTTGAGGCGGACGGTGAAGTGGCGCATAAGAGGTGCCTCCCACTCTATGGCTACGCCGCGGGTAATGGAATCTCTGCGGTCATAGACGTTCTTGAGAGCTGCGGCAATTACCTTCATGTGGTTGTCTGTGTAGACTCTGCGCGGGATTGCAAGACGCAGAAGATCAAGGCCGTTGAAGCGGTTTTCTCTTGTAACAGGGTCTCTGTCTGCCAGCATATAACCAATCTCGCAGGCACGGATACCGGCCTCAAGATAGAGTTCGCAGGTAAGAGTCTGTGCAGGGAACTCCTCCTTTGGAATCTTTGAAAGAATCTTGTCTGCATCTACAAAGATGGCGTGGCCGCCTGCAGGACGCTGATAAGGAATGTCATATTCATCCAGCAGAGATGCAAGATACTGAACCTGGTGGATTCTGGTGTGGAGCATCTCATACTCAGTGTTTTCCATAAGACCCTCTGCAAGAGCGTTGAGGTCTCTGCCGTTCATTCCGCCGTAGGTTACATAACCCTCAAACGGAATACAGAAGAGTTTTGCTCCCTCATACCACTCCTTGTTGTTGGTTGCAATAAAGCCTCCCATATTTACAACTCCGTCCTTCTTTGCGCTCATAAGCATTGCATCAACACCTTCATACATCTCCTTTGCTATCTCCTTGATGCTCTTATCTTTGTATTCCTCTTCACGAGTCTTGATGAAGTAAGCGTTCTCTGCAAAACGGGCGGAGTCCATAACAACCGGAACGTTGAAACTGTGGCAGAGCTGAACGGTTGCCTTTATGTTCTCCATGGAGACAGGCTGGCCGCCAACGGTGTTGTTGGTAACGGTAAGCACCATAAACGGAACCTTTCCTTTGTTCTCAGTAAGAACCTTTTCCAGCTTTTCCAGAGAGACGTTGCCCTTGAAAGGAACCTCTTTCTGAGTATCTTTTGCATCATCACAAGTGACGTCAACAGCCTTTGCCTTGCGGCTCTCAATGTGCCCCTTTGTGGTGTCAAAGTGTGCGTTGCCCGGAACTACATCTCCCTCTTTTACAAGATATGAGAAGAGAACGTTCTCTGCAGCCCTTCCCTGGTGGGTTGGTATAACGTACTGCATACCAAAGAGTTTTTGAACAACGGCTTCAAACTTGTAGAAGGATGTTGCGCCAGCGTAACTCTCATCTCCCAACATAAGGGCAGACCACTGACGGTCACTCATTGCACCTGTTCCGCTGTCTGTAAGAAGGTCTATATAAACCTGTTCCGCTTTAAGTTGAAATACGTTGTAATGAGCCTCTTTAAGCCACTTCTCTCTCTCCTCTCTTGTTGAGGGTTTGATGGGCTCAACCATCTTTATTTTCCACGATTCTGCAAAAGGTATCTCCATAATGTGTGCTGTCTGTTGAATTTATGTATGTTCTTTATTTGTCTGTATTGTCTTTAGCAGGAGGCTTCCTCCAACAACGAGGTGACAAAATCTTGCATTGCAATCCCCTCCACCTCCAACATCTTTGGAACCAGAGACATCTTGGTCATTCCCGGAACGGTGTTAACCTCAAGGAAGTAGATATCCTCCTTCTCATCTACGATGTAGTCCATTCTCACAATGCCGTTGCAACCCATATAGGAGTAGATTCTCTCACTGAGGTTCTGAATCTTGGAACGCAGTGCAGGTGAAATGTTTGCAGGGCATACCTCCTCACTCTCACCAAGGTACTTGGCCTCGTAGTCAAAGTATTCTCTCTTTGTAATAATCTCCGTAACAGGAAGATGGTGAATCATTCCGTTGAGTTTGTAAATACCGTTGGTAAGTTCCCTGCCCTTAACTGCTGCCTCGGCCAGAATGGTGTCACACTCGGTAAAGGCCTTTTGCAGAGCAGGTTCCAACTCCTCTTCCTTTTTAACTTTAGAGATACCGAAACTGGATCCTCCAACGGTAGGCTTAACGAAGATAGGAAGTCC
Organism: uncultured Bacteroidales bacterium; assembly: GCA_946187365.1. Lineage (GTDB taxonomy): Bacteria > Bacteroidota > Bacteroidia > Bacteroidales > UBA932 > Egerieousia. The sequence continues at coordinate 577 of CAMHRD010000191.1, read as the reverse complement.
CAATCTTCTTATTATCTCTCTTGTGGAGTAAGGATGCTCTTTGCGGATAAAGACATCTTCTGCCATCTTAACACCGGCAAAATCAAGGAATCGCTTGCAGGAGTGTTTGTCAAAAGTGATAGCAGAAACAAATGAAGAACAGGTGTTGAACGGTATCTTCATCATCTCCAGATAACCCTGCAGCAGTCCGTTTTCTCCCGGCGTACCGTGAATCATAATGAAGGCAATGTCAAACTGTAACTTACTGCCGTTCAGTGTGCAGGAGAAGTCATTCTTGTCCATTACCGGTGCACTATTGTGAGAAAGAACAGCATCTACGGTAAGAGATTCCGGAGCCATAACGTACCAGAATCTCTTCTCAATGAAAACTATGTAAGGGTTGAATTTTTCTCTGTCTATGAACTGTACAATGTTGAGTGCAGACTTGGTGCTTATCTCTCTCTCTGAGGAATCACCGCCGCACATTACCGCTATATTCTTCATCAAATGTGAGTGTTATCAGTTAATCTCAATAAAGTCATCCGGGTCTGCAATATCTTCCTGCAGTGCAGTTTTCTTTGGATTGCAATCCAGCGAA
>CAMHRD010000190.1 GCA_946187365.1 uncultured Bacteroidales bacterium | reverse complement strand
CCGCTACCTCGTGCGCAACGTGGAGAACTACCACCGCCCCGTACAACTCGCGCTCATCTATAATTTTGGCGTTGGCAATCAGATCCTGAAGCTTGGAAATCTTAAGTTCCAGAAGCCCCTGAGCCTCTCTTGCCGCATCGTACTCGGCATTCTCTGAAAGGTCTCCCTTATCTCTTGCCTCGGCTATTGCCTTAGATATAGCGGGTCTCTCCACGGAGATCATGTGATTAAGTTCCTCTCTTAGTTTTTCGAGTCCCTCTTGTGTTACGTATTGTCCTTTTGCCATAATAAAAAAAATTACTGCAAATTTATCAAAAAATCTTATTGGCGCTCTCCTTGTCCTTTTCCAACTGGAGTTTAAGTTCCTCCAGAGAGTTGAACTTTACCTCATCCCTTATTCTTGCAACAAAGCTTACGCCCAAATCCAGACCGTAGATATCCTCATCAAAATTGAGAATATGCGTCTCTATGGTCATAACCTTCCCCTCAGAGACGGTAGGCCTTACTCCTATGTTGCAGATTCCCTTGTACTTCTCATGCCTGAGTGAAACCTCAACCGCATAGACTCCACCTCCCGGAATAAGCTTAAGCGGATCATAGAGTTTGAGGTTTGCAGTTGGAAATCCTATGGTTCTTCCCAGATGGTTGCCGCTAACAACAACTCCCTTTAAAGAGTACTTGTAACCCAACAGAGAGGCGGCAGAAGAGACATCTCCCCTCTCCAGGCAACGTCTTATCTTTGTGGAACTTACAACAACGCCGTCACAATCGTACTCTCCCACCCTGTAAACCTCCAGTCCGCAGTTGCGGCAGGTAGCAATCATTTTCTCCTGCGTCTCATTCACGTCACAGCCAATCTTGTGATCATACCCAACAACCAGAACCTTAACCCCGCATTTGCCTATAAGATACTCCTTTACAAACTCCTCAGTAGTAAGGCGGCTGAACTCCTTTGTAAACTCCAGCACGGTAACATCAGATATTCCCATAGAGTAAAAGAGTTCCTTCTTCTCCTCCAGAGAGGTAAGCAGCCTGAGGTTGTAGGCCTCCTGCTGAAGCACTCCCCTTGGATGCGGCCAAAAGGTAACTATCTGGCTCTTAAGACTTTTCTCCTTAGCCAGACGAATCACCTCGTTTACCACGCAGCGGTGTCCGCGGTGAACCCCGTCAAAAAAACCTGTAGCAGCTACACTCATTTCTTCTCTTCCACCTCTTTTTGCAGTGCCGCAAACCTCTCCTTATACCCCTTAAGTTGCTCTTTGCAAAAGGCTATAAGGGTGGTTGCCCTTTTGATATCTTTCTCAATGCGGTCAAACGGAGCGTCTTTTTCTTCCACTCTATCTACCAGCGTCTGAAGCTCTTGCATTGCCTTCTCGTAAGAAAGCTCTTCCATTTTCTCTGCCATATTACTTCTCCTTTTTCTTAATTTCTACATTATTAACCGTAAACTCTGCCTCACCGTCCTTCATCACAATCCTAACTCTCCCCCCTTCTTTAATTGACTCTATCTCAGAGACTTTCTCCCCATCAATGAGAATGATGCCGTACCCCTTCTCTAATATTCGCGATGGGTCAGCGCCACTGAACCGTTGTGAAAGCATCTCCAGCACCCTCTCATCTGAAGAGAGCCTCTCTCTCATTGCGCTCAGCAGCCTGAACTTAATGTCACTCAGCTTCTCAAAGCGGCTCTCCACATAGTTCCCAATTACAGAGGATATCCTCAGCGATATGGAATCCAATCTGCTCTTTGTCTCCTCCAGAATCTCCCTTACAGCCTCACTCAACCTCTCCGTCAGAGAGTCCAACTCCTCTGCCGCAGCGGCAAACATCTCAATCAGAAAATCTGCCGCACCGGTTGGAGTTTTTACCCTAACCGCCGCCACATCGTCACAGATGTGGTTATCACGCTCATGCCCTATTCCGCTTATAACCGGCAGGTTACACATCGCAATGGCTCTGGCCACAAGGTAATCGTCAAAGCAGGCCAAGTCCAGGTTGCTTCCGCCGCCCCTTATAAAGACCACAACATCAAACTCCCGGCTGCAGAGGTTTATCCTCTCAAAGGCCTTTGATATACCATCGGGAGCCTCCGCTCCCTGCATCTGGGTCTCAAAGAGTTCCACCTTAAAACCAATTCCGGAATCTTTCAGGTGCTTGAGAAAATCTCCGTAACCGGCCGCCCCCTCTGCGGAGACAAGTGCAATCCTGCAAGGCAGAACCGGAATGGCCAGTTCCTTGTTTTTCTCCATAAGCCCCTCCTTCTCAAGCCTCTTTAAAGTGGCAATCCTCTGGGCCTCCATATCACCCAGAGTATAAGAAGGGTCTATCCCTATCACATTAAGTGAGAATCCCCACACTGTGGAGTAACTCACCATAACGTTCAGCAAGACCTTAATACCGGCCCTCAGCGTTCCGCCGGTCTTCTCCTCAAACACAGGTGCCAGAACCCTGGCACGGCTGCTCCAAATAGTACCCCGGGCCTTTGCCACCATGCTCCCCATCTGGTCGTTTTCCACCAGTTCAAGGTAGCAGTGCCCTTTGCTCCAGCTTACGGAGGCAATCTCGCATACAATCCATTCAGGCGCTCCGAAAGCATCTTCAAGTACCTCTCTAACACCGTCGAGATACTCGGAAAGTTTCATATAACCCTCCCTCACATCATCCATATATGATAATTTCTCTTTCATCCGGGGTGCAAGGTACAAACAAAATCCCGTTTTTTTCTTAAATTTGCCCGCAAAGCAGAGAGTATATGAAAATCAAGAAGGCGGCATTCGTATCCAGTTGCACAACACTCAGGGGGAAACCTGCCTTCAAAAGGCCGGAGATAGCCTTTATAGGGCGCTCCAACGTGGGAAAATCTTCTCTAATCAATATGCTCTGCTCTGACGCTCAGAAAGAAACAAAGGGCAAAGAGTTGGCCCGCACCAGTGCCTCTCCGGGCAAGACGGTGGCAATCAATCACTTTCTCATAAAT
>CAMHRD010000189.1 GCA_946187365.1 uncultured Bacteroidales bacterium | reverse complement strand
GCCTGCAATGGACAAGGAGGGCATCTGCCTTGTAATAAGCCCGCTGATTGCTCTTATGAAGGATCAGGTGGAGAGGCTGGTCTCCAAGGGAATTCCTTCACTTGCAGTCTATTCCGGAATGACTGCCCGTGCCATTGATATTACTCTGGACAACGCAATCTACGGCAACTACAAGTTCCTGTATGTCTCTCCGGAGAGGCTTGCAACCTCTCTCTTTAAGGCCAGGGTGGCCCAGATGAATATCTCCTATCTTGTTGTGGATGAAGCGCATTGCATATCACAGTGGGGTTACGATTTCCGCCCTTCATATTTGCAGATTGCTCAGGTTAAGGAGATTATAGGGAAGGTGCCGGTGATTGCCCTTACCGCCACCGCCACAAAAGAGGTTGCAGATGATATAATGGAGCAGCTCAAATTCAGGGAGAAAAACGTGATTGCCACAGATTTCTCACGTAAGAATATAGGCTACATTGCAAAGGAGTGCAGTGACAAGCTGGGCTCTCTTATCTCTGTCTGTGCCTCTTATCCTAAAAAGTTGGGGGAGGGCTCCGCGATAGTTTATTGCAGGGAGAGAAAAAGATGCACTGAGGTGGCGCAGCTGCTGAATAACAACGGAATAGTGGCCGATTTCTACCACGCAGGGCTGGGAAAGGAGCAGAGAGATGAAAAGCAGCGTGCCTGGATGAAGGGAGAGACTCCTATAATTGTCTCTACCAACGCATTCGGAATGGGAATAGATAACCCGCACGTAAGGCTGGTTGCCCATCTGGATATGCCCGATTCCATTGAGGCCTACTTCCAGGAGGCCGGAAGAGCGGGAAGAGACGGAAAGCCCTCCTGGGCGGTTCTCCTTTGGAACAGTTCAGATTTTCAGAAACTCAGGAAGATTCACGCAATCAACTTCCCTCCGATAGAGTATATGGCCAAGGTCTACCAGTATGTATTCAACTATCTTAAGATTGCGTATGGAGACGGCCTCAATTCTGTAAGAAAGTTCAACATAAGCGAGTTTGCAAGAGAGTACCGTCTGAATGCCATAAGTGCCTTCTACGCAATTAAATATCTGGAGCAGGAAGGTTATTGGGAGGTGACGGACGAGATGGACAATCCATCCAGAGTTATGTTTGAAGTCTCCAGGGACGAACTTTATAACATTCAGATGGAGAGCAACGTTATGGATGAGTTTGTGAAGTTCCTAATGAGAAATTACACAGGCCTCTTCTCCCATCTGGTCTCCATAGACGAGGAGTATATTGCCAGGGCAACAATGGATACACCTCAGAACGTAAGGGCCAAACTTATGATGCTCTCCAAAAATCACATTATAAGGTTCATACCTCAGATTCGCACTCCAATGATTATTTTCAAGTGTGAACGTCTTATGGAGAATAACCTCTATATCAGCACGGTGCGTTATGAGAGAAGAAAGTCTCAGATGCTAAAGAGAATAGAGTCAGTTATGGCCTATGCATCAGAGAAAGAGGTATGCCGCAGCCGTTATCTTATCAACTACTTCTCCCAACCGGTTGAAGAGGATTGCGGAGTATGTGACATCTGTATTGCCAAAAGGGTGAAAAATAGGGAGAAAGAGAGAGTCCTCAAGACGGAAGAGATCATATTATCCCACCTGAAATCCGCTAAGGATGGTCTTAGTACATTCCTGGAAATAAAGAAGTTGGCGGCACCCGTAGATGACAATGTCTACGTAACGGCGTTGCGTGAACTTGCTGATAAAGAGCTGATTTCTATAAACAGAACGGGTGAGATTAAACTCTTAAAATGAGAGTAACTCCCTGTAAAGTCTTGCTACCGGGAGACCTATAACCGTATAAACGCTACCCTCAATACTCTCAACACCGCTTAGTCCTATCCACTCCTGAATGGCGTAAGAGCCTGCCTTGTCATAGGGTTTGTAGTTATCTACGTAATACTCTATTTCACTTTCACTCAGAGGATAGAAGGTAACTTTCGTAGAGTCTGAGAATGATACTGTATGACGGCTGTCTCTTAAACAAACCGCCGTAATTACCTTATGGGTTTTGCCGGAGAGTTCTCTTAGCATCTTAACTGCCTCCTCTTTTGAGGATGGCTTTCCCATAATCTCATTGCCCAGAACAACTATAGTATCTGAGGTTATAAGTATTTCGTTTTCAGATAATTCTTTGGAGTAGTGGAGAGATTTTTCACGGCTGATATACTCTGCAATCTCGCCTGTAGGAATATCATTTGGGTAACTCTCATCATACCCCTCAATCTTTGCGGTAGTGAACTCAATACCAAGTTCCCCGAGCAGCTCACGGCGGCGCGGGGAACCAGATGCAAGTATTATCTTCTTGCCTTTCAGTTTTTTCTGAATAGGGGAAAGATTATCCATTAAGTATTATTGATTTTATACATAGACTCTATTGCGTGTCTCCACGTCTGATAAGCTGCGGCATCCAGAGTCCATTTTCCCTGAGCTCTTAAAACCTGCTCAATCAGATCTCTTACAGCGCCTCTGCCCCCCGGATAGAGTGAGATATAGTCACATACGCTCTTAACCTCGGTTACTGCATCGGAAGGGCAAACAGCCAATCCACAATGCTGAAGTACAGGTATATCCGGAAGATCGTCACCCATATAGGCAACCTCTTCCGGCTTGAAATTGTTTCTCTTGCAGAAATCCAAAAAGACAGGAAGTTTATCCTGAGCATTCATAATTACCTCGTGAGCAAGCACATACTCAAACCTCTTACGGATTGATTCGCTTGCTCCACCGGTAATTATTCCAAGTCTGAAGCCACTCATATAGGCCATCCTCATACCCAGACCGTCCTTTGAATTAAACGTACGTACCAAATCTCCGGTCTCCGGCAGACAGATAATGCTACCGTCCGTAAGAACGCCGTCCACGTCAAAGGCAAAGGCCTTGATATTCTCCAGTTTGACCTTATAGTTGCTCATTAGTCCTGATAAACTATATCCAGATCCTTCTTAACGTTCTTGCAGGTAGAGAGAACTGT
>CAMHRD010000188.1 GCA_946187365.1 uncultured Bacteroidales bacterium | reverse complement strand
TGGCGAGCTGCAGCCTGAGCCTGAACCACATCCTCGTAGATATTTCCGGTTGCCACAATAACGTAGATGTAAGGGCGGGCGGTATCTTCTCCGTACTCCTTGATATACTGCTCTCTACGCAGTCTCCTCTCCCTTATGCGGTTGATTGTAGCGTCAATAACCGGCTGCAGAACCTGCTGCAACTTAACGGGATCCGTAACCTTTGCCTCCTTGGTAATGTCATAGCCTTCAAATGCCATCTTCTCGGCTATCTGCTGAGGCTGTAATCCGGTGTTAATCATAGCGTTCGCTATGTAGAACATAACACCTTGCCCAAGCACCCCCTTCTCTTTGAGCGAATCTACCAGCACGTTAGGCAGCGGAACGTTGCTCTCATCTACCCCGTCAATCCCCAGCGCACGCGCAATCGTCCTCTCCGTTGCCACAGTGGTATAGCGCTCCACAAACTGCTGAACCTCAACAGCCACCTTCTCTGCCAGGGACTTTGCCTGTTCAACCTTTTTTAAATCTAAACCTAATTTACTCTGCATCGTTTATACTTTTTTGTGAAGTACTTTATTATATTTCTAGTTATCTTCTCCCAATATCTTTTCCGCCTCGCTAAGCCATTGAGGATCAACACCCAGGCTGCGGGCCACATTTATAGCCTCATGAGGAATCTCCCCCTCCTGCGTAGGCACCAGTCTGTAATCCATCTTACCCTCCTTAAGACCTCTTACCCTCAGGCGGCGGAAGAAATCTCCCGGCACATTGTAATGGGTTGTCATCACAGAGGATAAATTCTTACCCCTCAGTATGTTAAGCAGTGCCGCCACAAGCGCCGTACCCTCAATAGGATTGGTTGTTCTTGCCGGCTCGTCAATCAGCGCCAGTATGCACTTTCCGCTTCTTACGCTCTCCAATACTCTCTCGATGGCTCTGACTTCACCCGCAAAGGATGAGAGCCCCTCCGTCTCATTCTGCTCATCACCTATGCAGACCTTTACCTCCTCCTTAATGTCTATCTTACACTCCTTTGCGGCCACTCCAAACCCAAACTGGAAGAGCAGCTGATTGAGTGCGCACATCTTCAAAACCACGCTCTTTCCGCCCATATTGGCCCCTATTATGGTAACGCTCTCCCTTCCAAAGGAGATATCTATTGGCGTAAACTCCTTTGCCTTAGAGGAGTACCTCTCAGCCAAAGAGCGGTAAATGTCTACAATATGAGGGTGGAACATCCCCTTGTACTCTGTAATTCCGTCCTCTGAAACCTTTGCAAAGCAGAGCCCCATTGTCTTAACCTGCAGGCACTTGGCAAGGAGAATGTCCAAATCTCCCATTGCGTTTATTGCCGCACGGATCTCAGAAGAACGGCTCTTAAGTTTCTTTGAGAGTTCCTCTCTTATGTCTCTTTCTAAAAGGCGCTCTTTCTCAAGCAGTTCCAAAAGCCTATCAGACTGCTTTCCCGCCATATCGGGAGCCTGAAGAGGCCTTATCTCAGCCCTAACTCTTCCCAACTCCTTGGAGTAAGAGTCATAAACAAAGAAACTCTCTATGTTCATTCCGTCCGGGTCCAGAATCTTTACAACATCCTTAAGGTCCGGTATCTTAACCCCCTCAAGAGCAAGGTTTTCCACTCCCGCTCTCACATATCCTGCAAGCAGTGAGGCGTACTTGATTTCAAAGAGGTCTATATCATCCAGCACCACATCCTTCTCCAGTCTCTGGAGCGTCCCCTCAATCTCTCTAAGACACATAAGACGGTGTTTGAGGGCTGCAAGTTCAGAAGAGGTCTGAGGAGTCACATCCTTGTATAACTTCTCATAACTTCCTTTAAGCAAGGAAATTGCACCCTCAATCTCATCTTTGGATACCATAAGTGAAGAGGTAAGCAGACGGTTGCGGCCGCAGGAAGAAAGCAGCTGCAAACTGTCAAACATGAACCTCACTCCGCAAGGTATTTCCAAATAATCCCTAAACAACATCTTAAATAGTCTCTCTGTTTTTAACTATATCATATACAGGCACTTTAACTGCCTCATACATTTTCTTACACAATGTATCCGAGTCTAAAACAATTCCCCTTGGGGAGACCGGATTAACGCAAACCGCAATCAAACGGCTCTTTTGGAGGACCTTAATACAACCGCCCCTCTTAAGAAAACTCCGATACGCCTCCTCCGTAACGAAGATCTTTGTAAAATCTCTAACCACAAGCGTAATCTCCTTCACTCGGCGGGAATCTGCAATCATCTTTAAAAACCTGTCCGTCAGCGCTCCCGCAACGTAAACGGCTCTGCTCTTCCCAGTAATATCCTCCTTTGAACTGTCTATGGTAAGGGATGATTCCAGGTGGAAATCAATAAGTTCTCCCTTATCATCCAATCCCCACACTCCACTCTCCCTGTCATCAAATGCGGAGCAAATCTCCTCCTCCGCCCTATCCAGTCCCACCAGTTCTACAATGAACTTTGTTCTTCTTACAAGTGTGGCCATATCAACGGAATAGGCCGCACCTGTAGTCAGAATCAAACTCTCGCTCACAACCGGAGAAGCACTGCTTAAACGAGACAATGCTCCGTCAACTATCGTGAGGCTTGGAGAGAATTTTTCCACCCCTTTCACCCACCTTTTAAGGGCCTGGGCAGATGAAGGGCCGCTGAGCAGCACCTTCCCTCTCCTTAATACTCTGGCAGTTACAATTCTGCCCAGAGAACTTCTCTCATTGGTTATCTCCAGCAGTTCAGAGAGTAATCTTCTTCTTGCATAGAAGACCTCTGATGTGGAGAAGATTGTACCCTCTTTCAGCACAATCTCAGGCTTTTGCGTACCCGTAACCTGATCTTTGCTCTCCCCGTCTATCCCGATAGAGGTTACCGCCACGCTGTAACCGGTTGACGGTAACCTTTCCAGGATATAATTCAGGCACACTGTCTTTCCCGTGTTCTTCTCAAGTCCTACAATTGAGAGAGACTTGAACTTCTGTATCTCACTGATGAAAGACATTGCCGCTCAAATAGTTACTTCT
>CAMHRD010000187.1 GCA_946187365.1 uncultured Bacteroidales bacterium | reverse complement strand
TACTTTCAAAGGCCACTCAGGTAACCGTAAGGAGAACAAGTAGGCTGTAAAGATTTAACGATTAAAGAATTACAGAAATGGGAAAAAGAAAAAGAGAAATGGCCGAGCGCCAGAAAGCCATAAAAAAGCAGACAGCTGTAGCAAAGCTGAATGATGTGCCTACTTCTCCACGTAAAATGCGTTACAGCGCAGATACCATCAGAGGAGTAGAGGTAAACAAAGCTCTTGACATTCTGAAATATTCTAAGAAAGAGGCTTCTAACAAGCTTTACAAGCTCCTCAAGAGTGCTATTGCAAACTGGGAGAGCAAGAATGAAGCAGACCGCAAAGAGCTTGATAACGGTAACGTTATTGTAAAGACCATTATGGTAGACGAGGGACGTACACTTAAGAGAATCAGAACAGCTCCTCAGGGAAGAGCTGCAAGAATTCGCAAGCGTTCTAACCACGTAACCATAGTACTGGATAAGAAATCAACAAAGCCTGCCGAGAAGGAGGCACCAAAAGCGGAGGAGAAATAATATGGGACAGAAAACCAATCCAATTAGCAACAGACTTGGAATTATCCGCGGATGGGATTCCAACTGGTATGGCGGAACAGATTACGCCGGAAAGATTCTTGAGGATGACAAGATTCGTAAGTATCTGAACGCAAGACTTTCCAAAGCTAACATCTCTAAGATTGTCATTGAGAGAACTCTTAAGCTTATAACCGTAACTATCCACACTGCAAAGCCGGGTCTTATCATTGGTAAGGGCGGTCAGGAGGTAGATAAGCTGAAGGTTGAGCTTAACAAGATCTCCAACAAGGATGTTCAGATTAATATCTTTGAGGTTAAGAGACCTGAGGTTGATGCTAACATTATTGCAAACAGCATTGCCCGCCAGGTTGAGGGCCGTGTATCTTACAGAAGAGCTATTAAGATGGCCGTTGCATCTGCAATGAGAGCCGGTGCCGAGGGTATCAAGGTTCTTATCAGCGGACGTTTGGGCGGTGCCGAGATGGCTCGTACTGAGATGTTTAAGGAGGGAAGAACTCCTCTCCACACTTTCCGTGCAAACATTGACTACGCTTTGGCTGAGGCAAATACCAAGGTTGGTATTCTCGGTATCAAAGTATGGGTTTGCAACGGTGAGGTTTACGGAAAGAGAGACCTTACTCCTAACGCAGGCGTTAATGCTAACGAGCGTGCTCGTTCTGCAGAGGGCAGAGGCGAGAGACGTTCAAGAGGCGGTGCCCGTGGCGGACGCAAGAAAGCTGCTAACGCTTAATTTAAAGCTTCGCCTTATATTAACCGAAAGGGGATGATCAACGATTATCCCCTTTTTATTTCATCCCCGGCTTTGCCAGCCCCTCTAGGGGCATTACGGCTTTAGAAGGAGTATTCTACTCCAATACCAAAAGCACGGCTTGTACGGCTGTAAGTGGTTGTGCTTACAGAGGTTGTGTTTGTATGATTTCTATAGAAGGTGTGGAAGTAACCGGCGTTGAGTTTAAGGTTGCTTGTAACGCTGTACTCAAGACCGAATGCTGTAGACCAGGCGCTCATTATAAATGAGAGGTCTGAGAAATTCTCTTTCTCCTGTCTGTAGAAGGTCTTTTGGAAACCTGCGCTGAGGGTGAGTTTGTCTGTGACGTCATACTCTGTACCAAAGACCATCTCATTGGTATCCTGGAGGAGTGATTTTCCCCACTGTCTGGTAGCACGGTCAAAGTAGTGGTTGTATCCCATATCAATGCGGAGTCCTGCTATAGGCTGGATTTCAGTGCCTAAGGCAAGCATGCCCGGCATATCTGCCTTGTGCTTTGCACCATCGAGAAATTGCTTGAACGGAGCAAACTGAGGGCTGTCACTGCTTGCAAGGTTGTTAAATGTCTCGCTGTTATTTGACTTGCTCTTAAGGGTAAGGTGAGAGAGGAACTCGTAACGGGCAGAGAAGTTGACAATGTCACTTGGACGCCAGTCAATGCCTACGATAGGGGCCAAACTTGTTCCTGTCTGTTTGCAGTCCAACACAATGTTGTTAGGAACGTCAATTATGGTACCGTCTGTTGTTCTGTAGGTTATGTCCTTTATGGTTCCTGTATATTTGTTGGATCCAAAGATGGCGCGCAGTCCGAAGCTTACGCTCAACTCATCTGTTACTGCTTTGGCTGCTGTAAGTGTGAGACCGTAGTATAAAGACTTTCCCTCTACGTAGTTGGTTAACGAGTAGCCTCCGAAGTTGGCTCCGAGAGTTGATATACCGTTCTGACCAACAAGGGCTTCCAATACTCCTATTCCGCTGTTGAATTTGCACTTTCCGCCGCCGCCCACAACGTTGAATCCGAGTTGGAATGACCATCCCTGAACGTTATAAGCCATATAAAGTGAAGGCTGGATTGGAACGGCTGCCTTTCCCTTAAAGAGGCGGCTGAAACTGCCGTCTGCCTCCTGGGTTCCAGGATTTTTGTAGTTGGCGCCAAAAAGCTGTCCGTATGCAGACTTGGAGTTTCTTGTCTGAATTGGTACCTGCCAGTTGAACTGAACGTGGAAGCCATCCTTTAAGAAACTTACTCCTGCCGGATTATAATAAACTCCGTCTATACCAATGGCAGCCTGGCGTGCCGGATTGCGGAGGAATTTGATGCTCTGGTTGGTGTTTGTAAGATAATCTCCTGCAAATGAGCTGATTGAAACAAACAAAATCAGCGCTGAAATCAGTGTCTTCTTCATATCAATTAGTTTAGGTTGTTGGCAAAAGTGCCAAAAAAGTGGGCAAATATACCAATTTTTCTGAAAACAAAAATGATTGTTAAAATTTCTGAATGAGTTTTACTCAGATTGACCGGCACTTTTGTTTATATTTGTGAGGAGATAGAAACAATAAATACAATAGCTATATGAAGAAATTCTTTTGTTTGATTTCCCTTCTTCTGGTAGGCTTTTTCTGCTTTGCCCAGGGAACAAGACTCTCCTTTGCAACTCCGGAGAGCATGGGTATGGACTCCGAGAGGCTGTCCAAGGTGGATG
>CAMHRD010000186.1 GCA_946187365.1 uncultured Bacteroidales bacterium | reverse complement strand
CACTCTATCCTTGCTGGTTTGGCCCATCCCCACAATTCCGCAGCCAACGCAGTTCATTTCAATGTTGTAGTAGATACCGTTAGAACTATCGGGAATAATGAAGAGTTCCATACAGTCATCTGTCCAAGGCATTGCAATTGAGTCATCATCAAAGGCGGCACGTACCTCTTTTTCTGCCACTTCATATCTTATGTAGAGATACTTCTCAGAGTACATAATTTTGAATGAGGCCTTTGGCTCATAACCGTTATTCCTCTCCGGCCAGTTCACAACGTTAACAGGATGGCTTTCCATTTCTGTGAACTTAGCGTTAATCTCCGCCATATCAGGCATTTCGTTTTCAAAGGAGACAAACTTTACCTTGGCAACTTTGTTATTATCCATACCGTCCATAAATGAAAAACTTCCGGCCCCGCAGAGGAAAACTGCAAGAACCGGAAGCATTATAAGTTTAAAGTTTAATTTCATTCGAACTTATATTTTACGAAGAGCTCTATTGCCTGGTATTCTGCCATACCGAGCTTATCGAATATAACTGCAGTATTGTGGTTTCTCTCCTCTGCCCTCATCCAGAACTCTCTCTCGTCAGAACCAGGGAAGAGAGGGTAGTCCTTCTGAGACTGGTGACGGAAGATGGCGTCTCTCTTAATCTTAACCTCCTCAGGGCTGAGCGGAACGGCCATCTCTGCCTCTGCAACATCCCACTCCTGCCATGCACCTCTGTACATCCAAATACGGCAATCCTTAAACCAGGCCTCTTTTCTCAGCTCCTCGCAAGCCCTAATGACTGAGAGGAAGCATACTCTGTGAGTTCCGTGAGGATCTGAGAGGTCACCTGCAACAAAGATCTGGTGAGGCTTAACTCTCTTGAGGAGTCTCTTAACTATCTCAATATCCTCCTTTCCAAGAGGTTTCTTCTTAACACCGCCGGTCTCGTAGAACGGAAGTGAGAGGAAGTTTACGTGGTCATCAGGAATACCGAGGAAGCGGCATGCAGAACGAGCCTCTGAGCGGCGGATGTAAGTCTTAATATCTCTTACCTCCTTAGGATCTGCCTGCCCCGGATGCTTCTTAGCCAACTCTTTCTGAACGCTTCTTAAGAACTTGGTAGACTTGTTACGGTCAATTCCAAGAAGGTCTGCACTCTCACGGATGAAGTCCAGATATCTTACAACATCGTGGTCAAATACTGCAATGTTTCCGCTGGTCTGATAAGCAAGGTGAATATCATGACCCTGCTGAGAGAGTCTTGCAAGGGTACCTCCCATTGAGATTACGTCATCATCAGGGTGAGGTGAGAAGACTACAACTCTCTTAGGATAAGGGAGTTTACGCTCAGGACGGGTAGAATCGTCTGTGTTTGGTTTTCCGCCCGGCCAACCGCTGATAATGTGCTGGAGATCATTGAAAACCTTAATGTTGATCTGGCTTGCAGGTCCCTTCTCTGTAATAAGTGAAGCCATAAGGTTATCATTGTAATCTCTGTCTGTAAGCTTCAGAATAGGCTTGTTGAGCTTCTTGCAGAGCCAGAAGACAGATTTGCGGATCATGTAAGGAGTCCACTCAATCTTATCTGTAAGCCAAGGAGTCTCAATTCTGGTAAGATTTACGGAAGCTGCTTTGTCTATGTAAATCTTTACGTTAGGATGCTCCTGAAGGTAAGATGCAGGAACCATAGGGTTAACGTCACCCTCAACAATCTTCTTAATCTTAGGTGCGCTTCCCTCACCCCAAGCAAGGAAGTATATCTTCTTGGCTTTGAGGATAGTACCAACGCCCATTGATATTGCGTAGTAAGGCACGTCGTTTACTCCGAAGAACTCGCTTGCAGAGGAAACTCTTGTGGTATAGTTGAGCGTAATCTTTCTGGTAGGTGAGTTGTAAGGAGAACCGGGCTCGTTCATTGCCATGCTGCCTGTGATAACCATATCCAGACCGCCGGCATTCTCTATCTCCTTCTCATACTGAGCGCAATACTCGTATGAATTATCTCTCTTCTGGCTGTCTATGAAGTGAAGGTTCTGCTTTGGAGCATCCGTCTCATCCAACAGGCACTCCTTGAGGAATCTGTAGTGGCTCTGAAGTTCGTTCTTGTCCAACGGATAGTAATCATCCATTCCGAACACCTCTATATTCTTGAAACTTAGCTTCTTTGCTTTAACAGCAGCAATGAAGTCATCATAAACCTGCAGGCAGGCAGATGATGCTGCAAGAGCCATCACCAATTTTTTACCCTGTTTTGCCTTCTCCTTAGACTGACGGATAACATCTTCAACAATTAACTTGGAAGCCTCCTTCTGATCGTTGAAGATAGTTACCGGTATCTTCTCATACCTCTTTGAAAAATCTGATGTTAGATGCATTTTACTCTATTCTATTTTTTGTTATTTACTAATTTCCACGATAGTTTTTCTAAGTGTAACGAGCTCTCCCAAAAGCTTATCCATTAAATCGAGCCGCAGCATGTTGGCTCCGTCCGATTTTGCCTCTGCCGGGTTAGGATGGGTCTCCATAAAGAGTCCGTCTGCCCCGACTGCTATGCCCGCCTTGGCCAGATAGGGGATAAGTTCAGGCTCTCCGCCGGTAACTCCGCTCTCCTGGTTAGGTCTCTGCAGAGAGTGGGTAACATCCAGAACCACAGGCACTCCAAAGCGCTTCATCTTTGGAATTGATCTGAAATCCACAACCAGGTCTGAGTAACCGAACTGGCTGCCGCGCTCTGTGAGCATAACGTTCTCATTACCGCTCTCCTTAACCTTCTGCAGTGCAAACCTCATAGACTCAGGAGAGACAAACTGTCCCTTCTTAATGTTTACCACCTTACCCGTTGCAGCTGCTGCCTGGAGGAGTTCAGTCTGACGGCATAAAAAGGCCGGAATCTGCAGAACGTCAATACCGTATGAAGCGGCCATTGCAGCCTCCTCTGCGCTGTGAATATCAGTTACAACCGGAATCTGAAGTTCCTCTCTAATAGACTTTAAAAGTGAAAGTCCCTCTTTGTCACCAATGCCGGTAAAAGAGGAGA
>CAMHRD010000185.1 GCA_946187365.1 uncultured Bacteroidales bacterium | reverse complement strand
TTTAGTGCAAAACTATGGTCTGACCAAAAATATTTTGTAATGAGAATTCAGTATTTTGAGCTGTCCGCCATACTGAAAAGTTGTCTATTTGCATTTAAAAGGTATTCTTCCCATTTTTGTTTAAAATTTTTTGAGATGAAAAGCGTCATTCGTGTTCTATTTTTCATAAGCCTTTCAATGGGGTTGTTTTCCTGCACATCAGGGGCAAAAGAGGAAGCGGCGGAAAGCACTGTTAATGAACTCCTTGCAGATGTTTCAAAAGATATCTCATCTCAGAATTTTGATGCAGCTATGGAGAAGGCGCTTAAAGCGTTGGATCTTTCTGCGGGAAATCCTCAGCTTCAGGTAAATACGCTCTCTACCATTGTAGGAATAGACATTATGGCTAGCAGGGATGAAGATGCCTGGGCAAAGGCGTTGGAGGCGGAGAGTATTGCCAGAGAAAACGGATTGAAAAAGGATTTATCCAGCATATTGATTTCCAAGGCCAAACTCTGTTCATACGCAGAGATTTCACCGGAAACGGGGCGTAATGACGAGGGACTAAAGTATGCAAATGAGGCGTTGGAACTGGCTCAGGAGGTGGGTGCAGAGGAGCAGCAGTGTGAGGCCTGCTATGTCATAGCATCATTATATATCAACAAGAACCGTTGGAGCAATCCTATAGACAAAGAGATCTACGAGACCGCCGGAAAGTGGCTTGACAAGGGGCAGGCCATAGCGGACAAAAATGGACTTAGTCGCCTGATACGCAACGGAATACTCTTCCGTTCCAGATGGTTTCAGCAGGGGGACAAGAATGATGAGGCTATAAAGTACTTTGAGAGGGAGCTCGCCACATTAAAGGAGACGGATCACCTTACCGCCTCAAGTTTGGATGACCGCCTGGTGCGCCTCTATACCCGTATCGGGGAGTATGAAAAGGCCCTTGAGACTCACGATGACTATGTCTTCCACATTCAAAAGTACATTCAGCAGAAGCAGGATGAGACTCTGCAGGAGATGGAGACCCGCTTCCAGGTTCAGGAGAAGGAAAGAAAGATAGAGAGAAGAGGTTATCAGATAGGCCTTCTGATTCTTGCACTGTTACTGGCCATTGCTCTCATTCTATTGGGTATGAACCGCATTCGCAAGATCAGACGCCGCAATACAGAACTTAAGAAGATTAATGAGTCCAAGGAGGAGTTGATTGAGTTCCTCTCAAAAGATCTAAGAAATCCGGCAAAGGCTATGACTGAGGAAATTGCTGCACTCTCAACTGTTGCATCAAAGCTTCCTGCAGATCAAATAAGAGAGAAGTGTGAGCAACTTGCTAAGAGAGCAGAGTCAATCAACTCAAATGTAGCAACATACGTGGGAGACATCCTTATTAAGCGTAGCAGAAAAATTGCAGATTTGGGCCTGACACAACGTGAAATTCAGATTATACGCCTTAGTGCAGAGGGACTTACAGCTGCCCAGATTGCAGAACGCGCTTTCCTTTCCGTCCATACCGTCAACACCCACCGTCAGCACATCTATGCCAAAATGGATGTGAAGAACGTTACGGATATGCTCCACAAGGCTACGGAGGTTGGAATTCTTTAATTTTTCGTAACTTGCAGAACAAATGCAACGGTATGAAGAGATTTTTCTTTTTAGTTTTATCCATCGCGATGGTGATGGCATCCTTACCTGCTAAGGGGCAGAATGTTACAAAGAAGCAGGATTGGGCGCAGTTCTACACGTTTCAGAATGACAACGCCAGGTGGGATAGAGTTAAGGCTGTTTTGATGGGAGATTCCATCACTGAGACCTGGTGGGGAAAAGATTCCACCTTCTTTAAGGACAATAACTTTGTGGGCAGAGGAATATCCGGTCAGACTACCAGCGAGATGATTGTAAGGTTCAGAAGAGATGTGTTGGATCTTCACCCTCAGTATGTTGTGATTATGGCCGGCACAAATGACATTGCTCAGAACAACGGAATAATCTCCAAAGAGAACATTTTGGGCAACCTAAAGACAATGGTGGAGATTGCCATGTTCCACAATATCAACCCAATGCTCTGCTCCGTTCCGCCTGCTGCAGGGTTTGTGTGGAGAAAGGATCTTGCTCCGGCTCAGGAGATTATAGAACTCAACAAGATGATTAAGGAGTACGCCCAAAGCGTTGGAATTCCTTACATAGATTACCATTCAGCACTTACAGATGAGAACGGCGGTATGCCAAAAGAGTATGCAAAAGACGGCGTACATCCTACGCTTGAGGGATTTAAGATTATGGAGAAGATTCTGCTGGATACATTTGAGAAAACAGATTTAACTATGGATAACATTGTATTAAACTCTTTGAAGACAAGAAGGAGCATCAGAAGTTACAAGCCTCAGCAGATTAAAGATGAGGAACTTCTGGCGGTTCTGCAGGCCGGTACGTTTGCACCTAACGGAATGGGTATTCAGGATTCCTGGATTGTTGCAGTTCAGAATGAGGAGATTAAGAAGGAACTCATACGCATGAACGCAGAGATACTGGGCACAAAATCAGACCCTTACTACGGTGCCCCTACCATCATTCTGGTATTTGGTTCAGATCCTCAGAAGTGGAGAAACTCCGTTCAGGACGGCTCACTGGTTTTGGGCAATATGATGAACGCCGCTCACTCCCTTGGATTGGGTACCTGCTGGATTAACAGAGAGATGGAGATGTTTGCAACAAAAGAGGGCAAGGCTCTTATGTGCAAAATGGGTATAGATGAGAAACTTATAAAGGAGGGGCTCACCGGTATTGGAGCACTTGCAATCGGTTATCCGGAAGGAGAACCAAGAGCACCAAAACCTCGTAAAGAGAACTATTACAGAATTATAAAATAAACTATCATAATTATGAAAAAACTATTTTTGATTATTGTAGCTGTTCTTGCATTTGCAGGAGTACGCGCTCAGGATGTTGACGTTAACTTCATGCCTCTTTCAGATGAGGATAAGACTACGGCTGTATCCTTTAACTTCCTGGAGAACCTCTATGTTGGTTCAATCTCCCCTATT
>CAMHRD010000184.1 GCA_946187365.1 uncultured Bacteroidales bacterium | reverse complement strand
GCCGCACTTAACTTTTGAGAAGGGCTTCTGCGCGCCGGAGTGCAACAAATGTTCAACCGTCTGCCCAACCGGAGCCATCAAGAAGATAGACCTCTCACAGAAGTTCTTTACACAGATTGGCCGCGCCGTTTGGGATGCCTCACTTTGCATTCCTATGGCAGAAGAGAGACACTGCGGAAGGTGTGAAAGGCACTGTCCTACAGGGGCTATCACGCTTGTAGCAATTGACCCTTCTGATGAGGCCAGCCCAAGATTCCCGGTTGTAGATGAGGATATCTGCATAGGATGCGGTGCCTGTGAAAACGCCTGCCCGGTAAGTCCGCTCCCAGCCATCTATGTTGAAGGCTACCCAGAGCACAAACTCTCCCCAATGTAACCCTTTCCCATCCAAGACCATCACTGCTTAAGGTGTCCGTAAATCCGGGACACCTTGAGCACTTTACCCCGCTTTTCGTTCCCAGCGTCCCCAAATCTTGGACACCGGGAACACTTTTGCCTCATCAGAACAGCAGTCTCAGTGCGCCCTTCAGGGTCAGCTTCTCTGCCCGCTGCTGCACCTTGAAGTGCAGACTCAGCCAACGGGTAAACTTAGCGCTCATCATAGCAAACCAATCTACACCTGTGCCGTACAACAGATGAGAAGAGAAGGTCATAGGCAGCTCGCTCTCAGGGAAGTATATGCGCCCATCCCACTTCTTCACATCATAACTCACAGCACCGGCAACAGCAGAAACTTTGCTCTTCAAAAAGAGAGAACGCAGGTAAGCCATCACACCGTAACAGTTATAATTGTTCCATTCTCCGCGTACACCCAACGTCAGATTTGAACCCAGAGATTTCTTACCCGCCAACCTCAGCGAGTACAACGCCACCCTCTCAGCAGGATCTTTATAGGTAATGTTGCAACGCGTGTAAAACCTGAAGTACAGCTCGTTACGGGCAGGCGTTGTAAAACCGGCATCATCAACAGAGAGTTTAACGTATCCCTTATACATTGCAGAAGGATAGTTCAAATGGTACCTCTCTTTTGGGTACTGCATATACTGAAAAGAGGCGGAAAATTTTAGTTTCTTGTAAAGCGGCCCCGCTGTAACTGCCGCAAATCCCCGTTGATTAGCTGGATGAGAAAGTGAAGAGTATGCACCGGATAAAGAAGATATGAAACTGTTTGAATAAATGAGGGTTAGAAGATGCATACTCCACTTCCCGTATTCCGTAGAACAGCCTAAAAGAAAGGCTGTTGCATTTGTTGTGTAATTCCAGGCTCCCTCTCCAAAAAGTCTGGTAACCCCTATTCCCGTTTTCACATCCATAGAGAGAATTGGAGGTGCATTCTCTCTTTGAGAATGGTTCAAAGCAATTTTAAAGAGAGAACCGTTATATGAAAGGCGGTTTAGCAGAAGCTTCTTTTCAACTGCATATCCGCCTGAATATGAAACCTTTCCCATGGAAAGTGAAAGTGACCCGCCCCTTAAAGTCTTTGTAGTATCTGAAGAGTTGTAAAGCGATATTGCCTCCCCTCTTTTTGAAAACCCGTAGTTCTCATCAACCCCGGAATATGTAAAGCCGTTCCAAACGGAGAGCCCCTGCCCAAACTTTGCAGCAAAGTCTCCCACCACCACTCTGTCTATCTTTAGCCTCCCGATAGATAAATCCTTCACAGAAACTCCCCCGCTTATGAACCTCTCAGCGGAGACTCTTCCCACTCCGCTCTTGCCTGATGTTGAGGCTATTGCAGAGCCACTCCACAGAGCCGCCACCTCCACCCTATCTGCATAATAGGCCTTCATCCTTGCCAGGTAAGTCTCTTTGCTCAACCCAAAACTACTTGCTGTTGAATGGCTGTTGAGAGCTTCTTCATAGACTTTTGTCTGTTGGAGTTGCTTCCTTGTAACACTCTGTTGTTCAAGCGTTCCCGTGTAGCGGGCATAAATATCTGAGGAGACGTCATAGCGGAAACCACGGCTAACTCTCTTCTTCTCCCCCAGCACAATGTATGGTGCAATCCTCTTAACAAGATCCTCGTTAAAGCCGTACAGCAGAGAGAGTTCCGCAAAGGAGAGCACCGCACCCGTACGACCTATATATTTAAGCAGAGACTCAATCTGAAACTCCGTAAAGAGTCCGCTACGTTCAAGTTCACGCCTTGTTGCAGAGTTTATGTTCAACGGATGTCTCTTGTAATAAGCAAGATGCACCGCTAAGTCCTCCATTGCTCCATCAACGTTCTCCTCACCGCTCTCCGCAATCTCATCCATAACATCCATCCCCTCAATCACTTCCTCAATTGTATCCCTCAAAACCCTACCCACCACCTCTCTATTCCTCCCATCTTCCATCACATATCTCACTCTCCTAACTTCCATTATTACAGATGATTTCTTAGTTGTAGAAGCCACAGCGGCATCTGCAAATTCAATCTTTGTTCTCAAAGAAAAAGAATTATCATTCCATATAAAACCCTCTCCTCCGGAGCCATACAGATTACAGGGCAGAAAGAACAGCAAACCAAAGACCAACCCGCAGGCTTGTAACATCCTCAGCATACGCTCGTTAACAGCGTTTAAAGAATCATACCTCTTCATATCTACAACACGTTTTAACTGAAACAAAAATAGCATCCCATTCAAAAAACAGGATGCATCTGCGTAAAAACTTTTGGTCTCAACTAAAAGTTTTTACCCAATGGTACAATTTTACTTAAATGCTGTTAGTTGGTCTTGAATGTGAACTTTACCTCTGCCAATTCTTTGTTGGCCTTAGCAATCTTCTCAGCAAGTTCACTTTTGAATGCAGCAAACTTTCCCTTCAGGTTCTCATCAGAGAGAGCAAGCATCTGAACGGCATAAATGGCTGCGTTCTTTGCTCCGTCAATGGCCATAGTTGCAACCGGAATTCCGGAAGGCATCTGAAGTATTGAGAGGATGGAATCCCAACCGTCCATTGAATTTGAAGATTTGATTGGCACTCCAATAACAGGCAGTATTGTAGATGCCGCAATTACTCCCGGCAGGTGAGCGGCTCCACCCGCTCC
>CAMHRD010000183.1 GCA_946187365.1 uncultured Bacteroidales bacterium | reverse complement strand
CCCGCCTCAAAGGCTCTGTCCAGTCCGTCCAGCCTCCACATATAGTTACCCTTTATGGTATCTTTTGGGTGGTATTGGGCGTATGTGCCCTTATGGTAGGTCTCCTGGAAAATCTGGTATGTTCCTATTCCCTCGTTTTTAATTGTCTTATAGCCTTTTACATCCAGAGGAGCAGCGTTTATGTTCACCCTCCTTATGGCTCCGTTCTTGAAGTGGACGCTGTAAACGGTCTTTACGCAATCTGCAATAAACTCAGGGGTATAGATAGGGGACTCTCCAAAGACAAGTATGAGTCTCTTTTGCCCGCTGTCTTGCAGAGAGGTGACCTCCGCAATGAGTTCCTCCCTTGTAAGTGTCTTTCTTACAGTGTTATGGGAACTCTTTCTGAAGCCGCAGTAGGCGCAGTTGTTTACGCAGTAGTTGCCTATGTAGAGGGGTGCAAAGAGAACAATCCTGTTTCCGTAAATCTCTCTTTTAAGTTCTCTTGCAGCGTTGTATAACTCCTCCAGACCCTCCTTGGACTTTATAGCCAGCAGGGCGGCAGTCTCCTCAAGGGTAAGCGGAGTCTTGGAAAGGGATTTTGCAAATATCTCCCTGTAACGGACTTTGTCTTCTACGCTCTTGGAAATGAGGTTATTAATCCTATCATCATTGATAAAATCAACTGCTCCCTTGCTGAGAGACCAATCCATATTTATTCCTTTATCTATCATGCTTTTATTCTTAGTCTTTCTTCTTTCTCTTTTTTCTTTCTGTCTATATGCGCCTTCAGACTCTGGAAGGAGTGGGTCATCTCTGCCCCAATCAGTATCATCATCCAGCTGAGGTTCAGCCAGATAAGGAATAACGGGAAGGCGGCAACCGCTCCGTAAATTCTGTTCAGTCTGGAGACCATAAGCTGGGTTCCCGTATAGAGGAACTGCAGCAGAACAAAGGCGAATGCGGCAACAATTGAGGCCCTGAAGGCGTGCCTCCACTCCACCTTGGTGTTTGGTATGTACTTGTTCATCATTGTAAGACATACAACGCAGATCAAGTAATACAAGAGCCATTGGACGGCACCTGCAATATGCACTCCTCCAAGCATTTTAACACTGTACTGGCCTATGCTGTTTGTGGTAAAGACACCCAGCGAGAGGAAGAGCAGAAGCAAAAACGGACTCACCAGAATAAACCCCGTACAATAGGCAACTCTTTTGCCCATGGATCTTCTCTTGCTGATTCTCCAAATTGCGTTAAAATGCCTCTCTATGTTGAAAATAAGCCATACTACAGACCAGAAGAATACGAATGCACTCACCATTCCGAATGCGCTCTCCTTTCCGGTGCTTATTATGTTGGATGCAAAACCAAGAGCCTTCTCAATTATCTGCTCGTTACCCTCAAAAGTGCGGTAAATGACAGATTCAAAGTAGTTTTCCAAGCCCACACCGTCCACTATGAAGAAGATAAGGGCAAGGAAAGGAATTATGGCAAAGGTGGTGAAGAAGGTAAGGGATATGGAGTAGAGGCCAAGTTTGTTGTCTCTGGAGTTATGAACAAGTTCCAACACTCTCAGAAGTCCGTTGGCCACTAACTTTCTTGGGCCCTTAAGAGTCTCAAAATCAACTGTCCAGATATCGTCCCTAAGAAACTTTATGCATATCTGATAGAGTTCCTTAACGGAGTCAATACAACTGTTGACCTCGCTCCTAATGCCTTTAAAAAAGCCCCTTACACCGTGTTCACCAACCTCGTTACTCATCCAATGCCTTTACAAAATTCTCTGCAAAGAGGTTCAGACTCTCTTCAACCTTCTCTGCGGTAGGCGCTCCAAAGGCCTCAACAGTAGGGGATACCTGGTTCAGTTTGGCCTCCTCCGCAAATTTTGCAAGTGCCTTTGCACCTGCGCCGTTCCAGCCGCTGGTTCCGAATATTCCCATAACCTTACCCTTTGGAGCCATAATCTTAATCTCATTGCAGAGATGCTCCATCATTGGGTGCATGAAGGTGTTATAGGCGCAGGTTCCCAGAATGAACCCTTTGTATCTCATAATATCGCTAAGGATATAGGAGGCGTTACTTCTTGATACATCGTAGGTTCTGACGTTCTTAACTCCCATCTCTGCCATCTTTGCTCCAATGCTGTCTGCCAGGCGTGCGGTGTTGCCGTACATTGAGGCATAGCAGATTACAACGCCTCTCTCAGATTTTGAAGCGGCCCAGTCTGCGTAGAGTGAGATGACCTTTTGAGGATTCTCCTTCCATACAACTCCGTGAGAAGGTGCAATCATCTTCACAGGGGTATCTGCCAGCTTGGTTATTGCTCTGGTAACCATCTGGTTATACTTGGCAACAATGTTGGAGTAGTAGCGTCTCATCTCCGGCAGGAATATCTCCTCCATATTGTAGTCTGAGTCAAATATGCCGCCGTCCAGAGTGCCGTAACCGCCAAAGGCGTCACAGGTAAAGAGGACTTGCTCCTTAACATCCAAAGTTACCATAGTCTCCGGCCAGTGAACCCAAGGGATAAAGACAAACTTAAGGGTGCTCTCACCAATCTCAACCTCCTGATTATCAGTTACCGCCATAAATGACTCCTGAGATATGCCGTAGTATTTCTCCATAAGTTCAAAGGTCTTTGCATTTCCAATAACCTTAACCTCTGGGTATTTGGCGATAACGGAGGAGATCATACCGGAGTGGTCCGGCTCCATGTGGTTGACAACCAGGTAGTCCAACTTCTCTCCGCCCAGTACCGTCTCAATCTTTTTGAGGAACTCACCGTCTGAGCCAAACTCTACGCTATCTATAAGGACGTTCTTTTTGTCCTTGATAATGTAGGAGTTATATGACACTCCGTAAGGAATAGGCCAGTTGTTTTCAAATAGGGCCGTACGTCTGTCGTTTACTCCAATGTAACTGATTCTGTCACTTATTTTGCTTATTCTCATATCTTTATGTTATTTCTATTATTTTCTTTAAAACAGTGTATACTCTTCTCCGTTAGGATTTGCAATTTTGTAGAACTCCTCCTCTGAGATTACGGGAATTCCCAACTTCTCCGCCTTCTGCAGTTTAGC
>CAMHRD010000182.1 GCA_946187365.1 uncultured Bacteroidales bacterium | reverse complement strand
CCGCAACCGAGAGGGCGATGGAGAGCATCACGAATCCGGCCATCGGGATACCGGCAGTTCCTATTGCTGAGAGCATTACGGTTCCCAGCACAACAAGTTGCTGAGCAATGGTCATCTCCACGCCGTAAACCTGTGCAATGAAGAGGACTGTAACTCCTTCATACAAAGCAGTTCCATTCATATTAACGGTTGCGCCCAACGGGAGCACAAAGCTGGTAATCTTGTTGGAGATTCCGCACTTCTGCTCGGAGTCTCTCATTGAGATTGGAAGAGCTGCACCAGATGAGCAGGTGGAGAAGGCGGTGAGGATTGCGGTGGACATTTTTTTCATGTGGCGGAACGGGTGCTCCTTACCTATGAAGTAAACCGCTCCCGGAAGAACACCAAAGAACTGGATGAGCATTCCTGCCCAAACAACAATCAGATAGACTCCCAAAGATGTAATCAACTGTGTGATGCTGTTGCCAGCAAGTATCTGTTTTGCAAGCATATTGGAGATGATGGCAAAGACTCCTATAGGCGCCAGTGAGATGACGAACATTGTGATTTTCATAATGACGTCATTGACGGCGTTGCAAAGATCCAGTAGGGTTGTGCGGGTTTTGTCTGCGCACTTTGTGATGAAGAATCCGAAGATGATTGCAAAGAAAATGACAGGGAGGATGTTGCCCATGCTCATCTCATGGAAGATGTTTGCAGGGACAATGCTTATAATCTGATCTATGAAGGAAGTGCTTGATTTCCCAATAGTTGAGAGGTCTACATCCTGTGGAGTAGGGAGGTTGGCTCCAACTCCCGGCCTTATGATATTAACCAGAATGAGACCTATTGCAATGGCGATGGCTGTTGTAACCATGTAGAACAGAATGGTTTTGCCGGCCAGCCTTCCCAAGTCTTTGGAGGAGTTGAGGCTTGCAACTCCAACAACAAGAGAGGTGAAGACCAAAGGTATGATTATCATTTTCAGAGCTCTGAGGAAAATCTGCCCAGCCCAGTCTATGTAGTGAGCGTACTTAGGGAGCAGGATTCCAAACGCGGCTCCTAAAACCAATCCAATCAGAATCTGCCAAGGAAGCGCAATCTTAAGTTTCTTCATAGTTTTTCTATTCTTTCACGTTCTTTTTTTCAACGGCTACAGCTCAACGCCGTAAAGCTCTCTGACGCAGCCGTCTGCAAGGGCTTCAAGGGAGCTGATGTGCATCTTTGGATCCAGCCCCGTGGCTGCGTATGCAATGGGAATCTCCGTGCAGGCGCCAACGATAGGCTGCTTCTTTATCTTCCAAAGTCCCTCAACTATAGGGCGGAACTTGCGTCCGGCCTCCTCAACTTTGCCCGCCTTTACAAGGTCCGTTACATCATGGATCTCAACCTGAGTGGCGTAATCTGCTGTGTCAAAGCAATATCCGCTATCTTTGGCGTGCTTCTGGTAGATGCCGGTCTTCATAGTTCCGAGTGTGGCGGTGAGCCAAGCTCCTTGAGGTGAGACCTTTGCAACTTTGCGGATGGTCTCGTCTATGATGTGAATCACAGGGCGGGAGAGTTCACTGCGGAACTCGTCTATGAAAAAGTGGGCGGTGTTGCAGGTTACGCAGAGGTAATCCGCTCCCCAGCCAATAAGGGTTTCCAGCCCTTCTCTCAGGTATTTACGTGGATCTGGTCCTTTGCCCAAAAGATAGGTTGTACGGTCCGGAGTCTCTGTGTACTCATAGACTATCATTCTTGGATGTTCCTGATCACAGTTTGCGGGATCTTTCTCCGCCAATATCTTTAGAAAGTCTGCGGTGGCGGCAGGGCCCATTCCACCTAAAACTCCCAATGTTTTATTCGTCTTCATAAAATCAAATTTAATCTCTGCGAATTTACTCAATTTATCAATTGATGTCAAAGGGAAAAATGCTTAAATTCGCACAAAGAAACTATTATCCACTGATATATGAAAAGTTTAAAAGGTACCAAAACTGAGAAAAACCTCCTCACCGCTTTTGCAGGAGAGAGTCAGGCAAGAAACCGTTACACCTACTTTGCAAGTGCCGCAAAGAAAGAGGGTTACGAGCAGATATGCGCATTCTTTACGGAGACTGCAGAGAATGAAAAAGAGCACGCTAAGAAGTTCTTCAAGTTCCTTGAGGGCGGCTGCGTTGAAGTAAAGGCCTCTTTCCCTGCTGGAACTATAGGGAGTACGGCAGACAATCTGAAGGCTTCCGCAGCGGGAGAGCACGAGGAGTGGAGTCATGACTACCCTATGTTTGCAAAGATTGCAAAGGAGGAGGGGTTTGACGAGATTGCAAAGTGCTTTAAGGAGGTTGCAGTTGCAGAGAAGGCTCATGAGAAGAGATATCTTGCTCTGCTTAAGAACATTAAGAGCGGTAAGGTATTTGAGAGAGATGAGATTGTAACCTGGCAGTGCCGTAACTGCGGTTACGTTACAAGAGCTAAGAAGGCTCCGGAGAAGTGCCCTGCATGCGCTCATCCTCAGGCTTACTTCCAGCTTATTCAGGACAACTACTAATTCAATATGCAGAATAATTCCAAGACACCCGTTGCGGAGACCTTTTGGCAGCGGGTGTTAAGGTGTGTCAAAGAGGCAACTCCCTCCGCAATCAAAACCATGTTCTGGGTGATAAAGATTACGGCGGTGGTCTCCGTTATTATCTATCTTCTCAAACTCTTTGGCATTCTGCCCTATATAAGCCACTTCCTTGAGCCGGTAATGAACTTTGTGGGGCTTCCTGGCGAGGCCTCTCTGGCTTACGTGAGCGGCTATTTTGTAAACGTATACTCTGCGATAGCTGCAGCGGTAACTCTCAACCTCTCTGCCAGATCTATGACCATTCTGGCTATTATGGTGCTCTGCTCTCACAATATGATTGTGGAGACGGCGGTGCAGAAGAAGACCGGCAGCAGTGCTTTGAGAATCCTCATTACCAGAACTTTGAGCGGAATCATCCTGGGCTTTATTCTGAGCCGTATCTGGCCTGCAGACCCTCAGGCTTTTACCGGAGAGGTGGTAGAGGAGAAGATAACTTTGGCGGAGAGTTTTATGCCCTGGCTCATATCACTTCT
>CAMHRD010000181.1 GCA_946187365.1 uncultured Bacteroidales bacterium | reverse complement strand
CAAAGCCTTTTAAGGTTCTGAACCTCTTTGCCTACACCGGAGCAGCTTCACTTGCAGCACGTTGCGCAGGTGCAGAGGTGACTCACGTAGATTCCGTAAAACAGGTTGTAAACTGGGCAAAAGAGAATATGACACTCAGCAACCTGGAGAACATTCGCTGGATTATAGATGACGCGCTTAAGTTTGTAAAGCGTGAAATCAGAAGGGGTAACTATTACAACGGTCTCATTCTGGATCCTCCGGCTTACGGACACGGTCCGGACGGAGAGCGCTGGAAGTTGGATGAGCTTCTATTTGAGATGCTTACGGAGTGTTCAAAGATTGTGGCAAAAGAACATTCCTTTGTGGTGTTGAATCTCTATTCCAACGGTTATTCCGCACTGCTTGCAGAGACCATTCTGAAGAAGGCGTTTAATGCGCTTCCTTCAAATGCTTCAAAAACAGAGGGTTCTGCCCAACCGGCCTTTGAGTGTGGAGAGCTGGCCCTTAAGGACAGCTTTGGTAAGGTGATACCGCTCAGCGTATTTGCCAGAATGGTAAATCAATAAAATTATTATTTTTGCGCGTCCAAATTGGTAAAAGAATTATGCAGAAGTTTATTGACACTTACAACTTTGAGGGCAAGAAAGTTATTGCCAGAGTAGATTTCAACGTTCCGTTGGATAAGGATTTTAAAGTTACGGATGCTACAAGAATCCGTGCAGCAGTTCCTACAATTAAGAAGGTTTTGGATGGCGGCGGAGCCATCATCCTTATGTCTCACCTTGGAAGACCAAAGGGAGTGGATGAGAAGTTCTCTCTTAAACACATCATTTACAAGGTAGAAGAGCTGCTGGGTGTAAAGGTTCTCTTCTGCCCGGATTGCATGAAGGCAGACCAGATGGCAAAAGATCTTAAGATGGGAGAGGTTCTTCTTCTTGAGAACTTGAGATTTTATGCAGAGGAGGAGGGCAAACCTAGAGGACTTGCAGAGGATGCTTCAGATGAGGAGAAGAAGGCTGCAAAGGCAAAGGTAAAGGAGAGCCAGAAGGAGTTTACAAAGCATCTTGCATCTTATGCAGACTGCTACATCAATGACGCATTCGGAACAGCACACCGTGCACACGCTTCTACTGCTCTGATAGCAAGCTACTTCCCGGAGGATAAGATGTTCGGTTACATTATGGAGGGTGAGATTAAGGCTATTGATAAAGTTGTTAAGGAGCCGCAGCATCCTGTTACCGCAATCATTGGCGGTTCTAAGGTGTCATCCAAGATAGGCATTCTTCAGAACCTTGTAGAAAAGGTTGACAATATGGTAATTGGCGGAGGTATGGCATTTACCTTTGTTAAGGCAAAGGGCGGAAAGATTGGTAACTCAATCTGTGAGGATGACCAGATGCAGGTTGCATTGGATATTCTTAAGGCCGCTGAGGATAAGGGGGTTAAGATCTACATTCCTAAGAGCGTTGTTTGTGCGGATAAGTTTGAGAATGACGCCAACAAGCAGGTTTGCCCAATTGACCAGATACCAGACGGTTGGGAGGGAATGGACGGCAGCGCAGAGTCCCTTGCAGAAATTGAGGGCGTAATAATGAACTCAAAGACAGTTCTTTGGAACGGTCCTATAGGAGTGTTTGAGATGCCTTCATTTGCCGTTGGTACTCTTGAGATTGCAAAGACCCTTGCAAAGGCTACTCAGGAGAAGGGTTGCTTCACCCTGGTTGGTGGAGGCGACTCCGTTGCCGCAGTTAACCAGATGGGTTATGCAGACAAAGTAAGCTACGTCTCTACCGGTGGTGGAGCAATGCTGGAATACCTTGAGGGCAAGGTTCTTCCTGGAATTAAAGCAATACTGGACTAAGAGATTTCTACTTTAAGTCCTTTGGTTTTATCAATAAGATTATCTGCAATTCGCAGGTAATCTTTTTGTTTTACATGAAGCTCAAAGGTGGAGGAGTTACTTGATATTGATACGTTCTGAATTGTATCTCCAAGTTTCATCTCTTTTATGATAGAGATAAGTTTTGTAAGATCCTCCTGGCTCTCTGAAAGGAGCGTAATGGTAAGGTTCTTCTCACCTACGTTGCGGGTGATGAAATGCATTGCCTCCAGGCAGATTACCGTAATAAGAGTTGCTGCTACCGCAAGCGTGTACATCTCTGATCCACAGGTAAGTCCAATGGCTGCAGCTACCCAGAGACCGGCCGCGGTAGTGATACCGCGGACCGCATTCTTCTGGAAGATAATAACACCGGCACCTATGAAACCGATACCGGAAACTACCTGCGCAGCAACACGCGCTCTGTCATAAGTGGTATCCCCAAAAGCGTATTGAGAAACAACCATAAAAAGTGCCGAGCCCAGAGCCACAACAAAGTGAGTTCTCAGACCCGCCTCTTTTGCTCTCATCTCTCTTTCAAATCCTATTAATCCGCCTAGAAGTCCAGCTATGAAGATTCTAAGTATAAAATTCCATTCAATTATCATAATGCCGTTGTTTTTAATGTTTTAGAAAAATCCCGGGGTGTAACCGAACCAGTGAAGAACGGTTTGTCCCCAAAGCAGAATAACCAGCCAGCTGATAAACATCATTGTGATACCAAACTTAAAGGTATCGCTCCAGCTGTATTGGTTTGTAGTATAGAGCAGTGCCGCAGGCTTGCTGTTGAAAGGCAGCACGTATACATGGCCTACAAGCATAGCAATCGGGAAGGCCAGGCTCATAATCGGGTAGTTGAAACTCTGCGCAACACCTATCGCGATAGGTACAAAGATAAGTGTCTGCATAGTCTTGCTTTGGAATATGAGGGCGCTCAAAAGCATAGTGCTTGTAAGTATCATATACAGAGCCCAATACGGTGTGTTTGCAGTTATCCCGATAGATGCAAAGGCCGCATTTACCGCAGTGCCCGGAAGTCCCGTAGCATCCAGTCCCGCACCCAATGTATAGGCGCCGGCGGAGAAGAGCAGCAGGTGCCAAGGGATATCTACGTCATTCCACTTGACCACGCCGATCTTTGGCATCAGAGCCACAACCGCTCCAATGAAAGCCACTGCTGTCTGGTTGATTCCGTGCTGTTTGTCCGTTGCCCATAGTATGAGCACACAGAGGAAAATTGCAATTGCTCTGAACTCCTCTCCCTTCATC
>CAMHRD010000180.1 GCA_946187365.1 uncultured Bacteroidales bacterium | reverse complement strand
AGAACAACTACAAGGCCTCAATAGTCATTGACGGCAAAAAGACGGGCAAGGAGTTCAAGAGCCAGGCGGTAATACTCACCCCTTATACAGGGCTCACCTCCAAGCAGATGGATGAGGGCTCCCAGATCTTTGCAGAGCGCAGTTCAATTAGTTTTGGCACTGCAAAAGTGGGAGATAAGATTCCCGTAACTTTCAAATTCCGTAACCCGGGCAAAAAGACCCTTGTAATTTACAAGGTGGAGACCGGCGGAGACAAGATGGAGATTAACTGCCCGGCCAAAATTGCTCCCAACGCAACGGCCACCCTTACCGGAACCATTACAGCACAGACAAAAGATCCAGATAAAGTTTTTATAATCACTCTTATAACAAACTCACCGCAGAGACCCATTGTGACGCTGTTTGTTAGCGGAGTTATAGAGTAAAAGATATGAGCAAGAAGGTAACCAACAAGATTGCAGCAAATACGGAAGATTGGCCTCCAAAGAAGTGCGATAACCCGGATACTGCCCTGATTGTAAATGACGGAGTTCACGGCCAGCCGGTGGTCAATCCATACATAAAGAACTTTTTTGCCAAGAAAAAACCTAACCTGCTTACAGCCAAGGAGTACCTCAAGGGGATCTTTGAGGGAGACCGTTCAATTTTGGGCCGTGCCATAACTCTTGTGGAGAGTTCCAACCCGGAGCACCGCGCTCTGGCTAAGGAGATTATAATGGGCTGCCAGGAGAAGATACGCAAGAGTAAAATCCGCACCATGAGGATTGGTATTACCGGAGTCCCTGGTGCCGGAAAGAGCACATTTATTGAGGCATTCGGAGGTTACATCACAGCCAAAGGGCACAAACTGGCGGTCCTTGCAATTGACCCATCCAGTGAGCGCACCAAGGGTTCTATCCTGGGAGACAAGACCCGTATGGAGACCCTCACCAAAGACCCTAAAGTTTTCATACGTCCTTCACCCTCCGCTGGCTCTCTGGGCGGAGTTACGAGAAAGACCCGTGAGACCATAATCCTCTGTGAAGCTGCCGGTTATGACGTTGTATTCATTGAGACCGTTGGAGTTGGACAGAGTGAGACGGCAGTTCACTCAATGAGTGATTTCTTCCTGCTGCTTATGCTCAGCGGTGCCGGAGATGACCTCCAGGGAATTAAGAGAGGTATTATGGAGATGAGTGACCTTATTGCCATAACCAAGGCAGACGGCAACAACGAGGAGAAGGCAGAGGGAGCCAAAGCCCTCTATGCCGGAGCTCTGCACCTCTTCCCTCCTACAGATTCCGGCTGGGTTCCTACCGCAGTCACCTCATCTGCAGTCACTAAGAAGGGTCTGGATGTAATACTTGAGAAGATTGAGGAGTACTTCAAACTGGTAAAGAAGAACGGCTACTATGACATTAAGCGCCGCCAGCAGGCAAAGTACTGGATGTACGAGTCCATAAACGAGACCCTCAAGAACGATTTCTATGACAATCCAAAGATAGACAAGGCTCTTCAGAAGACTGAGCAGCAGGTACTTGCAGGCCAGATAGATTCCTTTATGGCCGCAGAGCAACTCATAGATCTCTACAGAGAGGAGGAGAAGAAGTAAGTTGAGTCAGATTACACCCATCTTAACCGAGGCGCTCAAAGGTGCCGTTATGATTACAGGACTTGTAATCATAATGATGCTTCTTATAGAATTTCTCAACATAGAGAGCCACGGCAAGACCCTCTATAAACTGCGCACTAAGAACACTTTACAGGTGATTGTAGGTACCCTGCTGGGTATCATTCCCGGCTGCGTTGGAGGCTTTGCCGCCGTCTCTCTCTACACCCACTCAGTTATAAGATTCGGCGCCCTTATTGCCGCCATGATTGCCTCCACAGGAGACGAGGCCTTTGTAATGGCCGCCACCTCTCCCAAAAGTTATCTGATTGTAATCTGTACCGTTTCTCTTATCGCGATAGTTACCGGCCTTATTATCAACTTCATACAAAAGAGAAGAGGAGTCACTTCCGCCCCTGTCTGCAAGGAGGAGTTTGCTCTGCACACAGATGAAGACGAGGCCAACCCCTCCCCATTCAAACGGAACTCCTACCGTAACCTTCTCTCTTTCAGTTGGAGAAGGGCGGTCATAATAATTGGCATACTGCTCTTTATTGTTGCAATGCTCACCGGACTGATTGATGACGGAGGAGAATCTACCGGCCGTAATGATCTGATAGGTAAGATTTTCAACGAGAGGTGGATAAACATACTCTTTGCCGTTATCTCCCTCTTTACCCTCCTTATGACCGCCACCGCAAAGGAGCACTTCATAAGAGAACACATCTGGGATCACCTGCTTAAAAAGCACCTTCCGGGAGTCTTCCTCTGGACATTGGGAGCCCTTATTGTGTGCGGCGTACTCACAGAGGAACTTAACATAGAGAGCTGGATATCAACCCACAGCAACGTTATGCCTTTGATAGTACTGGCTTCCGCAGCAATAGGACTTATACCGCAGAGCGGCCCTCACATGATATTCATACTGCTCTGCACTCAAGGCACCCTCCCTCTCTACATACTGATAGTGAGTGCAATATCACAGCAGGGCCATGTCTCCCTCCCGCTTCTTGCAGAGAGCAAAAAGCGCTGGTTAGTGAGCAAATCGCTCTGCGCCGTTATAGCAATTGCTGTTGGAATGGTATGTTACTTAATAGTTTAAGTAGAAAGGAAGAAATAAAAGAGAAATAATAACATAAAAAGAAAACAGTTATGAAAAAGATTGTAGCAAGCCCAAAGGCACCGGCCGCTGTAGGAACTTACAGCCAGGCAGTTATAGCAGACAACACAATTTATGCATCCGGTCAGCTTCCTATTGACCCTGCAACCGGAGAGTTTGCAAAGGGAGGTTTCAAAGAACAGCTCACCCAGGTATTCACCAACCTTAAGAACGTACTTGAGGAGGGAGGTTTCAAGATGAGTGACGCAGTTAAGGTAACCGTTTACCTTCAGGACCTTGCAAACTTTGCAGCCCTTAATGAAGTTTACGCTCAGTTCTTCTCAGAACCCTACCCTGCAAGAGTAGCCTTCCAGGTAGCCGCCCTCCCAAAGAACGCCATGGTAGAGGTAGACGTAATTGCAGTTAAGTAAACAACACAGTGTTAAGTGGAGCGTGTTCTACTTAAGAGCATCTCCGTTCATGGTTACAAGGAAT